>DAOLLE010000485.1:0-1839 GCA_035331205.1 Burkholderiaceae bacterium | reverse complement strand
CGAGCCGTTGCGCAATCCCCGGCGCAGCGCGAACAGAGTGGCCACCTCCAGCGCGGGGTAGTCGTACTTTTCGTGCATGTATGGACCCGACGCCCTTTGCAAGCCCTACGTGGTGATGGGAAGTGGTCTGCACGCATGTATCCGGCTCGCTTGAAGGGCACAGCGTTCACATGCCCGCAGCCTCGATGAGATTCGCGCATCTCGTCCTCAGCAGATTGGCGGCTCGATTGCTCAGCCGGCACGAAAAGCAGGATCCCGAGATGCTGGTCTGACCGGTTCGTCATCACGTTGGTAGTGCTACGCAAACCTGCGCTGGGTGTGAAGATCTCCTTTCCGATGCGGTTCGTACTTCTTGTGCGGATTGGTGCGCTTCGGCGGCCGAAGTCCACGGCTGACAAGCACTTAGCATGGGCACCCGAAATCGGGCCGTGTGGATCGCCGTGCAGATTGGTGCGCTTTCGACGCGGGGCGAGTCGACTTGGCGGCAGCTGATTGCTTCGATCTGCATGAGCTGCTCGGCCTCGTGGCGGGGTCAAGGACGGGCGCGCAGGCCGCAGCGGAGCGCAGCACCGCAGGTGCGAGCACCGAACGGGCGAGCACCCGGCGAAGCGCATCCTTGAGGCCGGCACGATGGCCTCGCACGCTCGCCACAGGCATCGAATGCGCATGGGCGCATTCGAGCCTGGGGAGCAAGCGGCGCTTCAGGTGACGAGCGGCGTCCATCAGGATCCCACCGCGGCCGGCCGCACGTAGGCGCGCTCGCTGCTCAATAGTGCTTGGATGATGCGCGCGTTCTTGTTGGCCACCGCCACCGCGGCGCGGTTGTAGCCGCGTCGTTCGATGAGTTGCTGAAGCCATCTGCTCTGCGAGTCGGTCTTGCCTGCGACATAGCGCAAGACGGCTCGAGCCCCGTGGATGAGCAGCGTTCGCAGGTACGTGTCGCCTCGCTTGCTGATGCCGTAGAGCTTGGACTTCCCTCCCGAAGAGTACTGCCGCGGCACCAGGCCGAGCCAGGCCGCCAGGTGCCGTCCGTTCTTGAACTCGCTGGCGTCTCCCACGGCCGCCACGATCGCGGTGGCAGTGAGAGGACCGACACCGTCGATCTCGCCGATCCTCTTGCAGGCCTGTGAGCTGGCCATGAAGACCTTGACCCTTGCATCGCAACTGTCGATCTTCTCCTCGACCGACTTCAGATGCTCCAGCAGTTCTACCAGCAGGCCGCGGCAGAACTGCGAGAGCTCATCGTCCTGGCCCGCCAGGACTGTCGGCATGGCCCGATGGAACGCTGTGGGCGACTGAGCGACAACGATGCCGCGCTCGGCCAGTACACCGCGCACCTGGTTGATGATTGCGGTGCGCTGCTGGACCAGCAGTTGACGAAGTCGGTGCAGTGCCTGCAGGTCCTGCTGCTCAACGGTCTTGATCGAAACGAACCGCATCGACGGCCGGCTGGCGGCCTCGACGATCGCCTCGGCATCGTTGCGGTCGTTCTTGTTGGTCTTCACGAACGGCGCGACGTACTGCGGGCTGATCAAGCGGACCTCGATCCCCTGGCGCTGAAGGACCCGAGCCCAGTGGTGGGCCGAACTGCACGCCTCCATCACCACGAGCTTCGGACTCAAGCGCCGAATCGACTCCAGGAAAGAAGGCCGGCTGACCTTCGAACGGTGCACGACAACGCCGGTGCGCGTCGCGCCGTGGAGTTGGAACACGAGCTTGGCCAGATCGATACCGAGAACGTCGACTTCCATGATGGGCCTCCATGCCATTCGATAACAAGGGGTACGCAGTCTCCCCGAAGGGAGGGCGTCGGGTCCATCTCAGTAGATTGGTGCGCTT
>DAOLLE010000484.1:0-1875 GCA_035331205.1 Burkholderiaceae bacterium | reverse complement strand
GGCCACCTTCGGCGCACACTGCAACGGCTACGTGGCCGACGCGCAGGGCCGGCCGACGCGGCTGTGGATCGCCCGGCGCTCCTGGCAGAAGGCCACCGACCCGGGCCGGCTGGACAACCTCGTCGGCGGCGGCGTACCCGACGGCCAGACGCCCGCGCAGACGCTTCAGCGCGAGGGCTGGGAGGAGGCCGGCCTGACGCCGCAGCGCATGGCCGCCGCCCGCCCCGGCAGCACCCTGCTGCTGCTGCACAGGGTGCGCGAAGGGCTGCAGCGCGAGTGCCTCTACGCCTTCGACCTCCAGCTCGGGCCCGACGAAGGGCCGCAGAACCAGGACGGTGAGGTGGAGAGCTTCACCTGCCTGCCGGTGGCCGAAGCGATCGAAGCGGCGGCCAGCGGCGAGATGACGGTGGACGCCGCGCTGGTCACGCTGGACTTCGCCCTGCGCCACGGCCTGCTCGGCGCCGAGGCCGCGGGCCTGAGCGAGCGGCTGTGCGCCCAGGCCTTGCTGCCCGCCTGAGGCGGCCGGGGACGGATGGGGCGCCTCCGATTCGTCCGCGGGCGCCGGGTTGTTCGAAGTTTTCCAACGGCGGCATCAGCGGGCGTGAACCCGGGCACGGAACACGCTCGTTAAGCTCTCGCCCAGATTCAACGCCTTGAGCCACCTCAACATGTCCTCGACTTCCTCCGCCAGCGGGCGCTACACCCCCACCGCGATCGCGCTGCACTGGCTGCTGGCCGTGGCGATCCTGGCGGTGTTCGCGCTGGGCCTGTACATGCACGAGCTGCCGCTGTCGCCGCAGCGCCTGAAGCTCTACAGCTGGCACAAGTGGGCGGGGGTGTGCCTCCTGGCGCTGTCGCTGCTGCGCCTGGTCTGGCGCATCACGCACCGCCCGCCCGCCCTGCCCGAGGCCATGAGCGCGGCCATGCCCGCCTGGCAGCGCGCCGCCCACCACGGCGTGCACCACCTGATGTACCTGCTGTTCTTCGCGGTGCCGCTGGTGGGCTGGGCCTACAGCTCGGCCGCCGGCTTCCCGATCGTGCTCTTCGGGCTGTGGCAGCTGCCGGACTTCGTGCCGGTGGACAAGGCGCTGGCCCAGCTGATCAAGCCCTGGCACGAGCTCACCGCCTTCGCGCTGATCGGTCTGGTCGGCCTGCACGTGGCCGCCGCGCTGAAACACCAGTGGATCGACCGCGACGGCCTGCTCGACCGGATGCGCCCCTTCGCTTCGCGCTGACCGCCCGCCTCCGCGGCGCCCCTTTTTCGTCTGGATCCGCCATGAAACCCACCCAACTCCTCGTCGCCGGCCTGATCGGCAGCGGCGCCCTCCTCGCCAGCGGCAGCGCCCTGGCGCAGCAGAAGGTCGACCTCGCCAAGAGCGAGATCGCCTTCGTCAGCAAGCAGATGGGCGTGCCCGTCGACGGGCGCTTCCGCAAGTTCGACGCGCAGATCGCCTTCGACCCGAAGAAGCCCGAGACCGGCAAGGTCGCCTTCACGATCGACCTGGCCAGCGCCACGATCAGCCCGGACGCCGACGCCGAACTGCCCAAGGCGCCCTGGTTCAACACCGCCAAATTCCCGCAGGCCACCTTCCAGTCCACCGCGATCAAGGGTGCTGGCGCCGGCAGGTTCGACGTCGCCGGCAAGCTGGTCATCAAGGGCAGCAGCCGCGACGTGGTCGTGCCCGTGACGCTGACGCAGGCCGGTGGCGCCACCACCGCGGCCGGCAGCTTCGCGATCAAGCGCCTGGACTTCAAGATCGGTGAAGGCGACTGGGCCGACACCTCGATGGTCGCCAACGACGTGCAGGTCAAGTTCAAGCTCACGCTCAGCGGCGTGGGCCCGCTCTGACGCGCCTCGTCCCCCACCCAACCCCC
>DAOLLE010000483.1:0-1898 GCA_035331205.1 Burkholderiaceae bacterium | reverse complement strand
TATCGGTGTCGCGGGACCCGAGGGGACAACCAAGGGCGGCAGGCATGCGGCTCGTTGAGGTACTGACCTCTTCCTCCTGAATCACTACGCCCAACCTTACGCTCCACCGGACCGGCCGCCTGCGGCGTCCGTCCGGTGAGCTTCGACGTTACCGTGAAAGCCCCCCGAGGTAGCGACATGCCTATCCCTGCTGACGAGCAGCATCGATTCGAAATCCGCTGGGCCCGACCCCAGGTTGTCAGCGGTGAATCAGACGGCAGTGCGCGGTGCCGGTATGCTAGGCGTGGGCCATTTGCCGATGGCCTTGAGTTGCTTGATCCAGCGAGGCGCGTTCTTCTTCGCGCTGATGGCGGCGTAGTCGATGGCCTGGTCGCGGTAGGGCTCGCGGCGCGACAGCAAGATGTAGATCAGCCGGATCATCTTGTGCGCCACGGCCACGATGGCCTTCTTGTGCGACTTGCGCACCATCAGGCTCTTGTACTTGGCCGCGAGGGTGCTCTTGGTCCAGCGCGCGGCGTTGGCGCACTCGCACAGGATGTAGCGGATGACGTTGTTGCCGTGGCGTGTGCGGCCGGACTTGCGCTTGCCCGCGGTCTCGTGGTTGCCGGGGCTCAGTGCGGCCCAGCAGGCCAAGCGTTGGGGGGAGCCGAAGCGGGACATGTCGTCGCCGATCTCGATGAGGATCAGTGCGGCGGCCACTTGGTCGATGCCGGGGAGGGTCTGCAACAGGTCGTGCGCCCAGGCGTAGGGCTTCATGGCCGCCATCAGGTAGGCGTCGATCTCGGCGAGCTGGCGCTGCAGGGCCTCGATGCTGTCGCTCAGATGGCGCAGCACGAACAGGTGGCGTTCGCTGAGGTCACCGTCCAGGCTGGCGGCCAGCTCCTCGGTCTTGCGCTTGAGCGCGCCGCGCGCATGGGCCAGCAACACCGCCTCGGACTGACCCTCGATGAGGCCGCGCACCATCGCCCGGGCGGAGACGCCATGGATGTCGCTGACCACCGCGCCGAGCTTGATGCCCGCGTCGTCCAGGATCTTGTGCAGCCGGTTGATCTGGCCGCTGCACAGGGCGTTGAGCTTTCGGCGGTAGCGCGAGACCAGGCGCAGTTCGCGCAAGTCCTTGGGCGGGATGAAGCTGCCGCGCACCAGGCCGAAGCGCGCCAGCACGGCCAGCCACTCCGAGTCGAGCATGTCGGTCTTGCGGCCGGGCACATGCTTGATGAAGTGGGCATTGACCACCCACGCCGTGATGCCGGCGTTCTCCAGGTGGGAGAACACGCTCTTCCAGTAGATGCCGGTGCTCTCCATGACCACCAGTTGCACCCGCAATTCCACGAGCCACTGGGCCAGGGCGCGGCAATCGCGTTTGAAACCGCCGAACTCCCGACTGTGCTTGGCGATCGAGCCGTCGGGTTGCTCGATCAGCACGGTGACCACGTGCAGCATGCGGTGCACATCGATGCCGGCCACACGCCGGTACAAGGGCGACAAACCTTCCATGACGATGCTCCTGTGAGTAAAGTACCAAGTGGCACGCAGGGGCATCACCTGTGGTCGGTGCGTCGGGCGGCTGCGTCTGCAGCAGCACGACAAACCGGCGAGCTGGAAGACTCCTCGAACCGCGAACGGTTCGGGCCTCTTTACCGTACGTGCTGCCACCCGGCCCACGGAAATGGACCGGGAAGCGCCACAATCGGGGGTACGAGCCAGCTCGGTGGAGGTCCGGTTAGGCAACGGGGTCGGGCCTTCATTCGTTTGGCGACCTCTTTGCCCTTGCGCGCCACCTCACATGATGCACCTGCCCAGGGCTTTCATGGTCGGGGGCGAGTGGGCCCACTCATGATGGGTTAGGCGGCATAACCCATCACCGTGAATCGTCTACCTAAAAGGAGATCGAGATG
>DAOLLE010000482.1:0-1938 GCA_035331205.1 Burkholderiaceae bacterium | reverse complement strand
CCCTTGCCGGAGCTGCTCATCACCGGCTTGACGATGCAGGGGTAGCCGATGCCGGGCTGCCCGTCGGTACCGTCCACGCCGTCGATCGCGGCCTGCAGCTCGGCCAGCGAGTCACAGAATCGGTGGGGGCTGGTCGGCAGGCCCAGCGTCTCGGCGGCCAGCCGCCGGATGCCTTCACGGTCCATCGTCAGGCGCGCAGCGCGGGCGGTGGGGATGACGCGCACCACGCCTTCGGCCTCCAGGGCCTGCAGCGTCGGCGTGGCGATGGCTTCGATCTCAGGCACCACCAGGGCCGGGCGTTCGGCGCGGATCAGGGCCTCCAGCGCGGCGGGGTCACTCATCGCGATGGTGCGGGCGTGGTGGGCGACCTGCTGGCCGGGGGCGTTGTCGTAGCGATCCACCGCGATCGTCTCGACGCCCAGGCGCTGCAGCGCGATCAGCACCTCCTTGCCGAGTTCACCGCTGCCCAGCAGCATCACGCGGGTGGCGTTCGGGGACAGGGGGGTGCCGAGGGTCGTCATCGCGGTCTCCGTCGATCGGTCGGGGCGCCCCGGGCGGCGCGGCCGGGAGCGAAAGAGGTCGGGGGCTGAAGTCGCTGCGGCGCAGGGGCGGGTCGCAGCGCGGGGCTTAGAGCAGCGGCAGCGGGTCGGTGTCCTCGAAGCGGATCACCTCGAAGGTCACCGTCGGTGCGTTGAGCACGCCCGGGTTGACGCCCAGGCAGATCACGCCGCGGCCGTGCAGCGTGCAGGCGCCGCGGCGCAGCGTGATCACCTCCGACTGGCGGCCGAAGCGCACGTAGGTGCCGTTGGCGCTCATGTCGGTGAGCTGGAAGGTGCCGCCGTGCCACTCGATGCGTGCGTGCAGGCGCGAGACGCGGTTGTCGTCCAGGCAGTAGGTGGCCTCGTGGCTGCGCCCGAGGATCACCGGCAGGCTGCGCAGCGTGTGGATGCGCGAGATGCCGTCGCAGGACAGGCGGATGCCTTCGGGCACCGTGGCCGGTGCGCTGTCGCCGAACATCGTCGACATCGAGTCGGCGCTGTTGCGGCGCGACTCCAGCCGCCAGGCTTCGACCGGCTCGACGCGCCCGCGCAGGTGCAGGCGCTCCAGCCGGCGGAAGCGCTCGCGCATCTCGGCCGGAAGTGGGGCGCGGGTCTGCGCGGTCACCAGGGTTTCGTTGTCGCCGCAGTGGTCGAGCAGGCGTGCGGCCACGTTCACCGCGTCGCCGAAGCAGTCGCCCGACACCTCGATCATCTCGCCATGGGCGGCGGCGATCTGCACCCGCAGCACCGGCTGCTGGCTGTTGCGCGGCGCGCCCATCATGCGTTCGAGCGAGTCGTGCACCTCCTCGGCGGCCCGCACCGCCGGCACGGGCTCGGGAAACACCGCCATCAGCCCATCGCCGAGCGTCTTGATGACGCGACCGCCATGGCCTTCGACGATGCGGCCGACCACCGCCACACTGTGGGTCACGACCGACGCCGCTTCGGCGTTGCCCAGACTTTCGTAAAGCGAGGTGCTGCCGCGCAGATCGGCAAAAAGAACAGTACAGGTGACGGTCTGCGGCATGGGGGCCATTTTAACCCGCCATCCTGTGACGCAATCCGCGGCCGTTGCGGCGAAATCATGCCGGAAATGACAAAGCCCGCAAAGGCGGGCTTTGTTCAAGGGGACTCGAACGCGGGGCGCTCGAAAAGCAACAAGTCAAGCCCCTGATTCAACCTTCGGCGAGGGTTGGTCAACTGCTTACAGGTTGTCCAGATAGGTCCTGAGCTTGTGGCTGCGCCGCAAGCTGCGTTGCCGCTGCGCGGCAGCCCGCTGGCGCGGGCCACGCATCCAGCCAACCTGATTACAGGTTGTCCAGATACGTGCGCAGCTTGTCCGAGCGGCTCGGGTGCTTGAGCTTGCGGATGGCCTTGGCCTCGATCTGGCGGATGCGCT
>DAOLLE010000481.1:0-1997 GCA_035331205.1 Burkholderiaceae bacterium | reverse complement strand
TAAGAGCGGCTAACAAAACACAGTCGTCGCCATCGCTGTCTGAATCGTTGAAGGCTGATGAGAGACAAGGAAGTCAGCGCTGCGCTGTGGGAGAAGTTGGAGCCGTTGCTGCCTGAGGCGCCGCCGCGCTCGGCCCAGGGCGGCAGGCCGCGGGTGGACGACCGGCGGGCCTTGAACGGCATCCTCTTCGTGCTGCGAACCGGGATTGGGTGGGAACACCTGCCGCAGGAGCTGGGCTACGGCAGCGGCATGACGTGCTGGCGACGGCTGAGAGCCTGGCAGGCTGCGGGCGTGTGGCACCGGCTGCATCTGGCGTTGCTGGCGGAGCTGCGGGGCGCGGGTCAGCTCGATTTCAGTCGAGCGTGTGTGGATGGGGCCAGCGTGGCCAGCCCCCGGGGGGCGAGTTCACGGGGCCGAACCCGACGGACCGGGGCAAGCTCGGCAGCAAACGCCACCTTGTCACCGACGGCGCAGGGGTGCCGCTGATGTTCTGCGTGACGGGGGCGAATCGACATGACTCGGTGGTGTTCGAGGAGCTGATCGATGCGTTGCCGGCGGTGGCGGGGCTGCGGGGGCGTCCTCGGCGGTGGCCCGACAAGCTGCATGCCGACAAGGGCTACGACGTCGAGCGTTGCCGCAGCCATCTGCGGGCCAGGGGCATCAAGGTGCGCATCGCGCGCCGAGGTGTCGAGAGCCGGGAGCGACTGGGGCGTCACCGCTGGGTGGTCGAGCGCACCCATGCGTGGCTGGCGGCATTTGGAAAGCTGCGCATCCGCTTCGAGCGTCAGGCCCAGACGCATGTCGCCTTGCTCAGCCTGGCCTGTTGCGTCATCTGCCTGCGCACGCTGGTTCGGTTTTGTTAGTTGCTCTAAGTATGTCGGTGGCCTCAATCACGATGAGTCGCAGCCGGCGGCGCCCCAAGCCCAGCGCAATGGACCCCTCGCGCAGCTTGCCGACGCGATCCAGTCACGTAGGTGACCGCCAGATGACGGCGTGGTCATCCGGCGTCGGAACCCTGCAGGCGTGAACTCCGACGGTTTGGTTCGCGACAGACTCGCCCAGTGACGACATCGACAGTCAGAACAGAACCCGCATTCCGGCGCGCCACTGCGTCGCGGCGACTTCCCCGCCAGACTGTGCCCGTGGATAGAAGGTGCGCGACAGGCCCAGGTACGGCGCGATGCGCCGGTTGAACTCGTAACGCGCCTGCACGCCCAGATCGGCCTGGTAGGCGCCACGGCGAACCGTCGCGTCGATGTCGGAGGCCGACCACTCGACGCCAAGCGAAGGCGTGACGATGAAGCGGTTGGTGAGCAGGAACTCGTTCTCGAACCGCGTGCGGGCGAAGACCTTGCCGTCGTCGCGCACGAACAGTTTCAGGTCGACATCGAAGGCATAGGGTGCGAGTCCGCGCACGCCCAGCGTCAGGTAGTCGCGCCCGGCGGGACGCTCGTCGCGGCGCAGCCCGACCTGCGCGTCCCAGAACGGCGCGATGTAGCGACCGTACAGCAGTTGCAACTCCGCCGCTTCGGTCCGCCCGCCACGGCGTTCGGCATCGAGCGAGTACCAGAGCCGATTGAAGTCGCCGCCAACCCAGCCGTCGATGGCCAGCGACTGCACGGAGCCCGCTTGCCCACGCACCTTGCCTGCGCCGGCTTCGACCAGGGTGTAAGAGTAGATCGACTCGTCCTCCATCGCCTGCGCACCCAGCGCCACCGTACTCAGCAGCAGCGCGCCGCCTGCGCGGCGCAGCGCCGCACGCTTGTTCTTCGACATCGACATGATCCTCAGGCAACCTTGACCAGGCGCATCATCCCGGTGGCGGCGTGATAGAAGAGGTGACAGTGGAAGGCCCACGTGCCTTCGTCCTCGAAGGTGGCATCGAGCTCCACGGTCTGCGCCGGCGGCACGATGATGGTGTGCTTGCGCGGGGCGAACACGCCGTTGCCGTTGACCAGTTCCATGAACACGCCGTGCAGGTGCATCGGGTGCTCCAT
>DAOLLE010000480.1:0-1998 GCA_035331205.1 Burkholderiaceae bacterium | reverse complement strand
GCTGGACGAGCAGCCCACGAGCCGCTGGGGCGTCTTCGGCGTCACCGTGGTGGCCTTCTTCCTTGCCGAGATGGGTGACAAGACCCAGATCGCCACCGTGATGCTGGCGGCCAAGTACCACAGCCTGGTCGCCGTCACCGCCGGCACCACCCTCGGGATGATGATGGCCAACGTCCCCGCGGTACTGCTCGGCGACCGGGCCACCCGCTTCGTGCCGATGGCCTGGGTACACCGCATCGCCGCAGCGGTCTTTGCGGTCCTGGGGGTTCTTCTGCTGCTGGGAGTGGGCACCGCATCCACGGCGATCTGATGCATTCGGACCTCGGTGAAAGGTCTCAGCAACAGCCAGACCCCGTTCAGGGGGATGCCCCCTCTACCACCATGGGTGTAGCCTCGCTACTCCTTTTGGATGGTGTGCATGCTGACGATCAATTGCTGCTGCGCTGTCCGAAGCCGCACAGGAGCCCTCATGACCATTCGACACCGCGACCCAGAACCCACTCGGGCGAACCGTGAAACCGTGCTGCAGCGCTGGCGCGACCGCGAGGCGGACCTGCGATCACGGATGCGGCCAGTCGGAGTCAGCCAGCGAGAGGAATTCCTCGCCCGCAGCGGCATCGAGGCCTTCGAGGCCATGTTCGCGGGCGAACTGCCCTACCCGCCGATCTCGCACACCTTGAAGTTCCTGCTCGTCGAGGCCAGCCTCGGCCGCGCGGTGTTCCAGGGCCGGCCGCTGTTCGAACACTACAACCCCATCGGCCACGTACATGGTGGCTGGATCACCACCTTGCTGGATTCCGCGGTGGCCTGCGCGGTGCACACCACCTTGCCGCAGGGCCGCACCTACACCACAGTGGAATTGAAGGTGAACTTCGTGCGCCCGGTCACCGAGGAAGTGGAACTCGTGCGCGCAGTGGGAGAAACCATCCACGTCGGCAACCGCATCGCCACCTCGGACGGCTCGTTGCTCGGCCCCGACGGCACGTTGTACGCTCACGCCACATCCACCTGCATCATCTTCGAGCCGGCCTGAGTCCGAACATTGCCCTGCATGACCGAACCGAGCGCGCCGCCGCAACACCTCCCTCCCCGTCCTCGGGCGACCGCCCACCTGGCCGCGCGCATCGATGCCCTGCTGCCACAGACCCAATGCACCCGCTGCGGCTACGAGGACTGCCAAGCCTATGCAGTGGCCATCGCCGAGGGCGAAGCGCCGATCAACCGCTGCCCGCCCGGCGGCTCGGAAGGCATCGCCCGACTGGCCACACTGACCGGCCAGCGCCCCGAGCCGCTGGACCCCGACTGCGGCTCCGAGGGTGAGCGCAACGTCGTCTGGATCGACGAGGCCTGGTGCATCGGCTGCACCCTGTGCATCCAGGCCTGCCCGGTCGACTGCATCATCGGCGCCCACAAGCGCATGCACAGCGTCATCGAATCGGCCTGCACCGGCTGCGAACTCTGTCTGCCCGCCTGCCCGGTGGACTGCATCGAGGTGGCCTCGGTCACCCCCGGGCGCAGCGGCTGGCAGGCCTGGAGCCCGGCCGAGGCCGACGCCGCCCGCCAGCGCTACGCCGAACGGCGTGTGCGCCAGCAGCGCCTGACCGGCGACCACGCCGCCCGCCTCGAAGCCAAGGCCGAACACAAGCTCGCCCACCTCGACGAGCTGACCAAGGCCAACACGCCAGCCGAGCTGGCCCGCAAGCGCGCCGTGATCGAAGCCGCTCTCGCCCGCGCCCGAGCCCGCCGAAGCCCGGATTGACGCCTGCCGCCCTTTGGCTCCTGGCGGCGGGCTGACGCGACAAATTCACCCCGTATCGGCCCGGGCCCTTGCCAACAACCGGCCAGTTCGCGATATACTTTCAGTCTCTCGTGTGGGGGGGTAGCTCAGCTGGGAGAGCGTCGCGTTCGCAATGCGAAGGTCGGGAGTTCGATCCTCCTCCTCTCCACCACATCAGATATCGCCAAGCGCCGCTTGGCACCGAAAGCCCTAGAGAATCA
>DAOLLE010000479.1:0-2072 GCA_035331205.1 Burkholderiaceae bacterium | reverse complement strand
TTGCCGTCGCGGTCGGTGATGAAGGTGAACATGAAGAAGCTCAGCCAGTCCGGCGTCTTCTCGTTGAAGGCGGTGAGGATGCGGGGGTTGCCCGCATCGCCCGAGCGGCGCTCGAGCAGGGCCTCGCCTTCCTCGCGGCCGTCGCGGCCGAAGTAGCGGTGCAGCAGGTAGACCATCGCCCAGAGGTGGCGGCCTTCCTCGACGTTGACCTGGAAGAGGTTGCGCAGGTCGTACTGGCTGGGCGCGGTCAGACCGAGGTGGCGCTGCTGCTCGACCGAGGCGGGCTCGGTGTCGCCCTGGGTGACGATGATGCGGCGCAGCGTGGAGCGGTACTCGCCCGGGACTTCCTGCCAGGCCGGCTGGCCCTTGTGCTCGCCGAAGTTGATCTGGCGCTCGCCCTCGACCGGGGTCAGGAAGATGCCCCAGCGGTAGTCGGGCATCTTGACGTGGCCGAACTGGGCCCAGCCGTCGGGGTCGACGCTGACCGCGGTGCGCAGGTAGACCTCGAAGTTCTGGCTGCCGTCCGGCCCCATGTCCTGCCACCACTGCAGGTAGTTGGGCTGCCAGTGCTCCAGCGCGCGCTGCAGCGTGCGGTCGGAGCTGAGGTTGACGTTGTTGGGGATCTTCTCGCTGTAGTTGATGCCGCTCATCGGTCGGGTCTCCATCCACGGGGGAGTTGGTCGAGGTCCAGGGGGCATCCGGGCGAAATGGGCTGCAGGTCGACCGATGCCGCATAAGAACTATCGTGCATGCGCTTGGTGTGGGTCAATGCACTTTATTGCAGTCATCGGGGTGACTTGACCTGCGTCAGACACTCGCCGCCGGGTGATTCGAATCAGGGTCACTCAGGATGGACGGCGGTCGGCGCGCTGGGCGCAGTCGTGCCGGGGAGGTGGTGGCAGGCGATGGCGTCTATCAGATTTACTGTTTTCGGTCCATTCAATCGTCCGCTTGAAGTTGGCAGGACTTCACGAAGTCTTAATTTCCAGTGGTTAGAGTGAAAACGAGCGGTGACATACGGTCACAAGTTGGCCAGCCGCCGCTCGCTCTTGCTGCGACAACTGCCAGAAGGAAGGCATGGACTCGACGCCCGCACCCCTCGTCTCGATCGTTCTGCCCACTTACAACCGCGCCGACGTCCTCGGCCGGGCGGTGGCCAGCGTGCTTGCCCAGACCTTCACCAACTGGGAGCTGATCGTCGTCGACGACGGCTCCACCGACGCCACCCACGGCTGGCTGGCGGGCCTGACGGATCGGCGCATCCGCGTCGTGCGCCAGGCCAACGGCGGCGTCAGCCGGGCGCGCAACACCGGGCTGCGGCTGGCGCGTGGGGCCTACATCACCTTCCTGGACTCGGACGACGAGTGGCTGCCGCACTACCTGGCGCTGTCGGCGGGCTACCTGGAGGCGCACCCGCAGCAAATGTTCGTCACCACCGAGTTCCTCAGCAGCGCCGACGGCCTGCCCGACCAGGTCTTCGACCGCGTGCTGCTGGCCACCTATGCGCGCCGGGCGGCCTCGCTGGGCCTGCGCGACGCGGTGATCGCGCAACCGAAGACGGACGACTACCTGCGTGTCTACGAGCACAGCGAGCCGCTGGGCGACTGGGCGCGGCCGACGCTGGATGCGCTCGGTCTGGCCGAGGTGCGCGCCTACCGTGGCTCGATCTTCCAAGCGATGCGCTGGGGCTACCTGAACTGGCTGCCGATCACGATGCTGCGCCGCGAGGCGCTGGAGGCCACCGGCGACTTCCTGGTCGACACGCGCAGCGCCGAGGACTACCGCTTCCTGCTGCTGCTGACGCGGCGCTACCCGGCGGCGATGATTGCGCTGCCGGGTGCAATCAAACACGAGAACGCCGAGGCCGGCGAGAAGCTGCTCTGTGACCACCTGGCCTCGGGCGCCGGGGCGCACCGCTTCCATGTCAACAAACTGCGCTTCTTCGACGAGTTCTTCTACTCCCGGGCGCCGCAGGACCCGGAGCTGCAGGTCATCCGCCGCCACCACGAGCTCTGGGTCGGGCGCTCGGCGCTGGCCGCCGGGCTGCGGGCCGAGGCGCGCCAGCACCTGGC
>DAOLLE010000478.1:0-2091 GCA_035331205.1 Burkholderiaceae bacterium | reverse complement strand
CCTTGGGCGAGCCGAATTCCTTGATGTCGGCACCGCCCGAGAAGGCCTTGCCGGCACCGGTGACCACGATGGCACGAACGGCAGGGTCGTCCTCGGCCCGGTTGACGCCGCTGGCCAGCGCCACGCGGGTGGCGTAGCCCAGGCCGTTGACCGGCGGGTTGTCGAGTGTGATGACGGCGACGTCGCCGCGCACTTCGTAGTGGGCTGTCATGCTGAAGGTCCCCTCGGTGGATCGGAGGCTCCGACGCCAGGCCCCACAGGGCTGGCGCGGAAGGCATCGGAACGGATCTGAACGGTTGCGCCCCCGGCGCCCGCGCCCTGAACGGGTTGGGCGGGCCGCCAGCGGCACTCGGCAGCGAAGTGTAGGCAGCCCGTGCGGCCAGCCCTGTCCGCCATGAGACAAGCCGTCTCGGTGACTTCCCTCGACTGGCGCGCGCCGGATGGCGCCCGGACCAGCGCCCGAAGGGATCCGCCAGATCCCTGTGCCACCGCAGCAGTTACATATAACTGAATTCAACTGAGTGCTTTGTGATCCGATCCGCACGCTTCTTGTTGCGCAAGCTCAAGGAATCGGCAGCCAGGCGGACGCGCGCCTTGAGACTTGATGCGCATCAGGTTTTACCCCCAATGCCTCCGCTAGCGTTGCCACATTCATTCGCCGGCCGGCATCGGCCGAAGAGGAGACACCTTGAGCGATCTGCCCGAATCGGACGTTCACGCGCTGAACGCCATCCTGGACACCTACCGGCGCGAGCCGACCCAGCTGGTCCAGATCCTGCGCGAAGCCCAGGACGCGCTCGACCACATCCCTTCCGCGGCGATGGCCCAGGTGGCGGCGGCGCTGGGCGTGCCGATCGGGCAGGTGGAGGCGGTCACCGCCTTCTACGCCTTCTTCCACGACCGCCCGATGGGCCGCTACCGCGTGCTCTTCTCGGACAACATCACCGACCGCATGCTCGGCTCGACGGCGCTGGTCGAGCACATGCTCAACCGCCTGAAGCTGAAGCTGGGGGAGCCCTCGGCCGACGGGCTGGTCTCGGTCGGGCTGACCTCCTGCACCGGCATGTGCGACCAGGGTCCGGCGATGCTGGTCAACAACCGGGCGATCACCCGGCTGACGCCGCGACGCATCGACGAGATCTGCGAGCTGATCCGCGCCCAGGTGCCGCTGGCCGACTGGCCGGGTTTCTACTTCAAGGTCGACGACAACATCCGCCGCGCCGACATGCTGCTGGCCGCGCAGTGGTCACCCGGCGAGGCGCTGCGCGCGGCCATCGCCCTCGGCCCGCAGGGCATGATCTACGAGCTGCGCCTGTCCAACCTGCGCGGCCGCGGCGGTGCTGGCTTCACCACCGCGGTGAAGTGGGAGGCCGCACGCAATGCACCGACCTCCGGCGAGGGCGCCACCCGCTACGTGGTCTGCAACGCCGACGAGGGCGAGCCCGGCACCTTCAAGGACCGGGTGCTGCTGCAGTCCTACGCCGGCCATGTCTTCGAGGGCATGACGATCGCCGGCTACGCCATCGGCGCGAGCAAGGGCTTCCTCTACCTGCGCGGCGAGTACACCTACCTGCTCGAGCCGCTGCAGAAACACCTGGCCGACCTGCGCAAGATGAACCTGCTGGGCCGCTCGGTCTGCGGCGTCGAGGGCTTCGACTTCGACATCGAGATCCACGTCGGCGCCGGCGCCTACATCTGCGGCGAGGAGACCGCGCTGATCGAGAGCCTGGAGGGCAAGCCGGGGCGCCCGCGCATCCGCCCGCCCTTCCCGGTCACCCACGGCTACCTGGGCCAGCCGACGGTGGTCAACAACGTCGAGACCCTGTGCAAGGTGCTGGAGATCGCCACCCACGGCGGCGCGCGCTACGCCGGCCTGGGCACCAAGCAGTCCACCGGCACCAAGATCCTCAGCGTGGCGGGCGACGTCGAGCGCCCCGGGCTGTACGAGTACCCCTTCGGCGTGCGCATCGCCCAGGTGCTGGAGGACTGCGGCGCACGCCACCCGCAGGCGGTGCAGGTCTCCGGCGCGGCCGGCATGTGCCTGTCCGAGCGCGAGTTCGGCCGGCGCATCGCCTTCGAGGACGTGCCCAC
>DAOLLE010000477.1:0-2256 GCA_035331205.1 Burkholderiaceae bacterium | reverse complement strand
GCCGTTGAGCTTCGAGCTGGGGGAGGCGTTCCAATTCGACTGGAGCGAGGAGGGTCTGGTGGTGGGGGGCATCTACTACCGGGTGCAGGTCGCGCACATGAAGCTGTGCGCCAGCCGGGCTTTCTGGCTGGTGGCCTACCCCAGCCAGGGCCACGAGATGCTGTTCGATGCCCACACCCGTTCGTTTGGGGCGCTCGGCGGCGTGCCCCGGCGGGGCATCTACGACAACATGAAGACCGCCGTGGACAAGGTCGGGAAGGGCAAGGGTCGGGTCGTCAATGCCCGCTTTGCCGTGATGTGCGCGCACTACCTGTTCGATGCGGATTTCTGCAACGTCGCCTCCGGATGGGAGAAGGGCGTCGTTGAGAAGAACGTCCAGGACAGTCGGCGGCGCATCTGGATCGAGGCGACCAGGCAGCGCTTCAGTTCATTCGCCGACCTCAATGCCTGGCTGGGAAACCGCTGCAAAGCGCTGTGGGAGGAAGTTCGGCACCCCGAGCACGAGCAGTTCAGCGTTGCCGAGATGCTGGAACTCGAGCAAGGGCACCTGATGCCGATGCCTGAGCCCTTCGACGGCTACGTGGAAAAGCCGGCGCGGGTATCCAGCACCAGCCTGGTGGCGGTGGCGCGCAATCGTTACTCGGTACCGTGCGAGCGGGTCGGCCAGATGGTCAGCACCCGGCTGTACCCTGGCCGGGTGGTGATCGTCGCCCAGGATGCCATCGTGGCCAGCCACGAACGGCTCGGTGACCGGGGCCAGGTCCGCTACGACTGGCAGCACTACCTTCCGCTGCTGGAAAGGAAGCCGGGCGCGCTCCGGAACGGGGCACCGTTCGAGGACATGCCCGAGCCACTGCAGAAGCTGCGCCGGGCCCTGCTGCGTCACCCGGGCGGCGACCGCGTCATGGCCCAGGTGCTCGCCATCGTGCCCAGCGCCGGACTCGACGCCGTGGTGGTGGCCGCCGAGCTTGCCCTGGAGAGCGGACCGCCGTCCGGTCGGGTGAGTGTCGAGCATGTCGTGAACGTCCTGAGCCGGCTCAACGCCGCGCCGGCGCCGGAGAACGCGCAAACCTGCCTGCAGGTCGCCATGCCGCCGCTGGCCGACACGGCACGCTACGACGGCCTGCGGGCGCAAGAGATCGCCGAGGAGACTGACCATGCGTGATCTGGGTGTCGAACTCAAGCAGTTGCGGCTGCACGGCATGGCCGGCGCCTGGGGCGACTTGGTCGAGCAAGGCACCCACCCGGGACTGGACGGCGCGCGCTGGCTGCTCGAACACCTGCTACAGGCCGAGGCCACCGACCGCGCCCTACGCTCAGTCAACCACCAGATGCATGCCGCCAAGTTCCCCGTACACCGTGACCTGGCCGGCTTCGACTTCGATGCCTCGCCGGTGGATCGCAAACTGGTCCTGCAGTTGGCCGAGACCGACTTCACCGAGGCCGCCCACAACGCCGTCCTGGTCGGTGGCCCGGGTACGGGCAAGACACACCTGGCCACCGCCATCGGCGTCGCCGGCATCATGCGCCACGGCAGGCGGGTACGCTTCTACTCCACGGTCGACCTCGTCAATGCCCTGGAGCAGGAGAAGGCGCAGGGCAAGGCCGGGCGCATCGCGGCAAGTCTGTTGCGCATGGACCTGGTGATCCTCGATGAGTTGGGCTACCTGCCCTTCAGCCAGGCCGGTGGCGCACTCCTCTTCCATCTGCTCTCACGCCTTTACGAGCGCACCAGCGTGATGATCACGACCAATCTCGACTTCGCGGAGTGGTCCAGCGTCTTCGGCGACGCGAAGATGACGACTGCCCTGCTGGACCGGCTGACCCACCATTGCCACATCGTCGAGACCGGCAACCAGAGCCATCGCTTCCTGCACAGCAGCGCCGTGGCCAAGAAGCGCATCAAGGCGCGGGAGCAGACACGCCGCGCCGCCGCAACTGACACCGCCTGATCGGCCGCGCGTGGGGGAATCCGCTCCGGGCTACGCCCTGCGCGCCTTCCCCCACGCCCACGAACACCGCAGAGGAGGTAAGCAACCAGGAAAACCCTTACACTTACCCACAGTCGATCATCTTCGGATCGGCATATTGCCCCGGCTCATATTTCAGTCGGCAGGCTGGCTCAGAATTCAATCGGCGCGGACACTGCTGGTTCCACCACGCCTGCCAGTCCGCCGAGATGGGCAACTGGTTGGCCTGACCGCCGGGACGGACGATCACCAGGGTGGAGCGGTCCTGTTCAATCTGCACTTCGTC
>DAOLLE010000476.1:0-2277 GCA_035331205.1 Burkholderiaceae bacterium | reverse complement strand
CGATCAACAGGTTGGTGGGGTCGGGATGCTTGCCCTCGGTGAACAGCTTGAGCAGTTCGACCGCCGCCGCGACGAGGGCGGCGACCAGCAGCGCCAGCAGTCCGGCGCCGAAGCGGTGGCGCGGAAAGGCCAGCGCGGCGATCACCCCGACCGGGGCGAAGCTCCCTGCAACGAAGAGCAGGCTGCGCACCGCGGCGGTCTCGGTGCTGTAGTAGTGGTAGTAAAAGGGAAGGAAGCGCAGGGTTTCGAGTTTTTCCGCCGCGGCCCACGGCGCCTGGAGCCGCAGCGGCAGCAGCCCGTTGGTCGCCAGCAGGATCGCGAGCCATACCGGTGAGAGCCAGAGCGCCGCGCGCAGCAGGCGTTGCGGCGAGTACTCGAGCCAGCCCCGTACCCCACCGCGCGCGAGCAGGAGTCCCCACACGGTGCCGAGCGCGCGGGTGAGCACTGAGATGCCCTGCGTGGTGCCCGAGGCCAGCACCACCTGCACCGCCTCGATCACGATGCCGGCGAGCGCTCCCGCGGCGAGGCCGCGCGCCATCCCTGGAGCGGGCCGGGTGGCGCGGTCGCGCAGGCCGACCACGAGCAGGATGCCGAAAGGGATCATCAGGGCCGCTTCGGCGAGCAGCTTCATGCCGCAGGTGAGGGCGGGACCGCAGGACAGCCCCGGCAACAGCCCGAGGCTGTCGGGCCGGGCGAGCTTGGCAGCGAGTTCGGCGCGGCTGACGAGGAAGTCGTAGGGGAAGAGGGCGAGCGCCAGGTAGCCGAGCGCGTACAGGCCCAGCACCGCGCGCAGGCTGTGCGTCCCGCCATCGACGAAGCGCCGCCACATCGCCGCCAGACGGGGACCCGCGGCGAACCAGAGGATCATGCCCAGGCCGGTGCCGAGCGCTTCCGCAAGCAGGTCGTTGCGCGACACCGTCCGCGGCGGGAAGAACAGCTGCAGGTATTCGATCCCGACCGCGAGCGCGAGGATCGCGCCGAGCACGCATGCGAGCAGCGGGGTGCGGACCCACACGGACAGGCGGCTCGTCCACACCGCCCCGCTGGCAAACCAGGCGAGTACCAGATAGAGCAGCACGTTCGCCACCCAGTCGGCGCGCGAACCGACCCCGAGCGACAGCCAGGGCGTGTCCATGAATGCCTGCCAGGCGTCGGCGCGAGGGCGGAACTCGAGGGGCACCAGGCTGCCGTAGGCGATGAAAAGCGCCCACAGCAGGGCGATCGGGAGGTAGCTGCGAGGTGCTTGCGCCGCGGGGGGGCCGTAGGAATCGTGCATCGGAGAAATATTTCCTGCGGGAGCGAGCCCCGATTGTCGTACGGTGTGCGTCGAGCTGCTATGTTTAATCAAAGCCTGCGGTGGTCAAGCCCTGCCTGTCCGCCGCTCTCTCCATCGTCTCGATTGCGCCGGGTGCAAACATGAAGCCTTTTCCCTTTCTTGCCGGTCTGGTTCTGCTGTCGGGTGTTGCAGCGCCGGGTGTCGTGCTCGCCGGATGCGGCGCTACGCTGGTGACCGAGGCCGAGCTGGCCCTGTTGCTGCCGAAGCGCTATGCGTGTGCCGCGGATGCGCGCCCCGAGTGGGGCTGGAAGTACCAGGAGCTGCACCTCGAGTCCGGCATCCTGCGGGACTTCAAGCGCGGGTCGGGGGATCCGGTCGATCCGAGCAAGGATGTCGGCACCTGGAGGATCGTCGGCGATGCCGTGCATTATTCCTATCAGGATGCGAGCGGCTCGTCCGGCCCCTTCATCCATACCGTGCACGGCGACGCCACCCAGGGCTACAGCATCTGCTCGGGTGGCAGCGAGGTCGCCAGGCTGCAGGACGATCTGGGCGGCGGTTGCACTGCGGGGGCTGCTAAACAATAACGTTCAGGGGCCGGAGCACGAATACGGCGCTTCCGCGCACCAGCGGGGGTGCGCAGCCCGGCCAGTGCTGAACGCCTCACGGCGCTCAGGCGAGGATCTCGACCACCTGCGGGTGCCCCAGGAAGGCCTGCGGGCTGGCGCTGGCGCCGTAGGCGCCCGACTGGAAGATCGCTACGAGGTCGCCGATCTGCGCGGCTGGCAGGAGCATCCGATCGGCGATCACGTCGAGCGGAGTGCAGAGCGGGCCCACCACCGACACCGGCTCCGCAGCCGGCGGAGTGCCCATCCGGTTGCCGATCGCCACCGGGTAGTTCTTGCGGATCACCTGGCCGAAGTTGCCGCTTGCCGACAGATGGTGATGCAGGCCGCCGTCGGTGACGAGATAGGTGTGGCCGCGCGAGACCTTGATGTCGG
>DAOLLE010000475.1:0-2377 GCA_035331205.1 Burkholderiaceae bacterium | reverse complement strand
CCGTACATCGCGAACCAGGCGGTGGCCACCATGTCGACGCCCTGCTCCTTCAGCGTGGGCACCTCCGGCACCTGCGGGTCGCGCTGTGCGCCGGTGACGGCCAGGATGCGCACCTTGCCGGCGCGGTGCAGCTCGTTGGTCTCGGTGACCACATCGAACTTATAGTGGATGTGCCCGCCCAGCAGCGCGGTGTTGGCCGGCCCGCCGCCCTGGTAGGGCACGTGGGTCATCTCGGCGCCGGCCTTCTGCGCGAACAGCACGCCCATGAAGTGCGGCAGCGTGCCGGCGCCCGGCGTGCCGTAGGTGACGCTGCCTGGTGCGGCGCGCGCCTTGGCGAGCATCTCGGCGATCGACCTCGTGCCCGCCGCCGGCCCCGCCACCACGCCGAACTGGAAATGCGCCAGCAGCGAGATCGGCGTGAAGTCCGCCACCGGGTCGTAGTCGAGCTTGCGGTAGACGTGCGGGAACAGCACCATCGGCCCGCTGGGCAGCAGCACCACGGTCTGGCCGTCGGCCGGTGCGCGCTTGACCGCCGACAGCGCCAGTCGCCCGCCCGCGCCGGGCTTGTTTTCGACGATGACGGAGGAGAAGTCGTTCCTCAGCCCCTCGGCCGTCAGCCGGGCCAGCAGGTCGGCCGAGCCGCCGGGCGGAAAACCCACCACGATCTTCAGCGGCGACCTGTCCTGCGCAGGGGCCTGCAAGGGCAGCACGGCGGCTGCCAGGGCGAGTGCAAACCTGCGGCGACGCAACGGGGGAGAGGGCATGGGCGTGTCTCTTCGGATGGGCAGACCACTGTAGACAGCCCACAATGAATTGACCTAGTCAATCGTCCCGCGTGTTTTCCCGATGACCGATGCCCACCGGCTGCGCGCGCCGCGTCACGTCGACGAACTCTTCCTCTACCGCCTGATGCGCCTGGCCAGCAGCGCCCGGCCGCTGGTGGTGCGCCTGTGCGAGCAGCAGTTCGGCATCACCCGGCGCGAGTGGAGCGTGCTGGGCCTGCTGGCGCAGCACGAAGGGCTCAGCCCCTCCGCGCTGGCCGAGCGGGCGCTGCTGGATCGGGCGCGGGCCTCGCGGGTGATCGGCTCGCTGGTGGGCAAGGGCCTGCTGCGGCGCGAGCAGGCCCGGGGCAACCGGCGCGAGGTGCGCCTGAGCCTGACCGAACGGGGGCGGGCCTGCCACGCCGCGCTGCTGCCCCAGGTCGCGGCCATCAACCGCGAGCTGCTGTCGGTGCTGGACGAGGCCGAGCTGAGCGCGTTCGATGCCGCGCTGCAGCGCCTGACCGTCCAGGCACAGCAGATGGCCGAGGCCGCGGCCGCGGGCGAGACGCCCGGCTGAGCGCAGTGCGTCCGGCGCTGCGCTAACCTGCGCGCCCATCGCTGTTCCCGCGCCCCGATCCGCACCCCGTCGATGTCCCTCGCTCCGAACCTTCCCCCGCTGCACGCCGCCATCGTCGACCTCGACGGCACGATGGTCGACACCCTGGGCGACTTCGTCGTCGCGCTGCGCCTGACGATGGCCGAACTGGGCCTGCCGGCGGTGGACCGCGCCTTCGTCGAGCGCACCGTCGGCAAGGGCAGCGAGCACCTGCTGCGCCGCACGCTGGCGCAGGTCGGCGGGGCCGAGTCGCTCTACGACGCCGCCTGGGCGGGCTACCAGCGCCACTACCTGGCGATCAACGGCCAGCACTCGGCCGTCTACCCGGGCGTGGTCGAGGGGCTGCGGCAGCTGCATGCCGCCGGGCTGCGGCTGGCCTGCCTGACGAACAAGCCCACCGCGTTTGCCCGCCCATTGCTGGCGGCCAAGGGGCTGGACGGCTTCTTCGAGGTGGTGTTTGGTGGCGACGCCTTTGCGCGCAAGAAGCCCGACCCGCTGCCGCTGCTGGAAACCTGCCGTGCGCTGGGCACGGCGCCGGCGGCCACCCTGATGGTCGGTGACTCCAGCAACGACGCCCAGGCCGCCCGCGCCGCTGGCTGCCCGGTGTGGCTGGTGAGCTACGGCTACAACCATGGCGAGCCGATCCGCGGCGTGCCGGCCGACGGCTACCTGGACCGGCTCGACGAGCTGAGGCTGCCGGCCTGCTGAGCGCAGGCAATGGCTCGGCCCTCGGAGAGGGCGCGCGATTCGCCAGGGCACCGTCTCGCGGCGTCAAAGCGTGCAGTGTTAACGTGTCTGCACCGCTCTCCGCCGAAGACCCGTTCGACGCCATGACTGCTGCCCAGCCCCTCCTTTCCATGCTGAACCTGCTGCCGCGTGGCGGCCTCCGGATCCTGTCGATCGCACAGGTGGTCTGTTGGGTCGCAGGCGCGGCACAGGCAGCCGATGCGCCCAAGCCGGCCGCCTCGGCCGCAGCGCCGCGCCCGGCGCTGACGGTGAC
>DAOLLE010000474.1:0-2387 GCA_035331205.1 Burkholderiaceae bacterium | reverse complement strand
CGCGTCTGGCCGATGAGTTCGCTGATGCGGCCGTTGAATCGCTCGACCATGCCGTTGGTCTGCGGATGGCGCGGTGGGCACAGCCGGTGTTCGATGGCCAGTTCCGCACAGCGCTGATCGAAGGCGTGCTTGCCACTGGGCACGCGGGTCTTGCTGGTGAAGCGGTCGGTGAATTGGCTGCCGTTGTCGGTGAGCACCGTCTGGATCTTCATCGGCGCGGCCAGGCTCAGGCGGCGCAGGAAGTCGGTGGCCGAAGCTTCGTCTTGGTGGGCGTAGATGCGCAGGTACACCCAGCGCGTGGCCCGGTCGATGGCCACGAACAGGTAGCGCCGGGCTTTCTCGTCGGGCATCTGCGGCAGGTACTTGATGTCCACATGAACGAAGCCCGGCTCGTAGTCCTTGAACGACTTCGGTGGTGCTGCGCATTCCCCCGACGCCTCGGCCTGCAAGTCGCGCAGGTTGCCCACGCCATGGCGCTGCAGACAGCGGTCCAGGCCCGAGCGCGAGACCGCTGGGTTGATGAACTCACGCGTGACCACCAACAGGTCGTCCAGCGGCAACAGCAGCATGCGTCGCAACTCGACGACGATGGCTTCCTGCCCAGGCGTCAGCGTCGTGCTGAGCTTGTGCGGCCGGTGCGACAGATCCTCGGTCGTCTCCCGAGACTTCCACTTGCGCGCCGTCGCCTTCGTGATGTTGTAGCGCTCGGACAGTTCGCTCAGCGAAGATGTCGAGGCCTTGATTTCGGCTCGCGTGCGCGGCGTGGTCCTGGCTTGCGGATGGATCTGGCTCATGCGGCTGCCTCCTGTCGCAGCGATTCAATCACTCCTCGCAGAACGTCCCGCGCTTTGAACAGGGGCCAGCTGCGAACAGGGACATGATCACATGGGATCCAACAACTAGGAAAGCTCTGCACAGATCACTTTGAGATGTGCCAGCAGGCCTGAAGTCGAAGTGTTTGGACGGTTTCGAGCGGTTCTGACGCCACTCCGTGTTGATTCCCGGCCGTTGAGGGCCTGAAATTGGCCTTGCCGGGCCATTTCGGGCGCACTCATGCCTGCAGCCCCAGCAATTTGCCGCGCACCAGCCACAGGTTGGCCAGCGCGTACAGCGTGGTCATCTGCGCGCCGTTCTTGTCCAGTCCGCGATACCTCACCTTGCGATATCCGAACTGGCACTTGACCACCCGGAAGACGTGCTCGACCTTGGATCGAATGCGCGCCTTGACCCGCTCGATCCGGTCGGTCAGTGCCTGCACCGGGTCGCTCTTGTCCAGTGCCCGCCGTTTGCCCGGTCTCATGGCAACGTGCCATTCGACATCGTCGGGTGCATCAGGGCGTTTGTCCGCCCCCTGGTAGCCCGCATCCCCGAAGGCTCTGACTTCCTCGCCGTGCAGCAGGCTGTTGGCCTCGGTGACATCGGCGACGTTCGCCGCCGTGAATTTGGCGGTGTGTACCAAGCCGCTGGCCGCATCCACTGCGATGTGGCTCTTGGCACCGAAGTACCACTGGTTGCCCTTTTTGGTCTGGTGCATCTCGGGGTCGCGCTCGCCGCTGCTGTTCTTGGTCGAACTCGGCGCAGCAATCAGCGTGGCATCCACCACCGTGCCCGATCTCATCATCAGACCCTTGCCGCGCAGGATGTCGTTGACCGTGGCCAGCATCTTGTCAGCCAGCTTGTGCTCTTCGAGCTTATGGCGAAACCTCAGGATCGTGCTCTCGTCGGGCAGCGGCTCGCTCCAGCTATCCAGCATAGCACACTCCCGGTACAGCGGCATCTCGTGCAGCGCCTCTTCCATCGCCGGGTCACTCAGCCCGAACCACTGCTGCAGGAAGTGGATGCGCAGCAGCACCGCCACCTCATACGGCTGGCGACCTTTGCGACCGCGCTGCGGGCAGTGCGGCGCAACCAGTTCCACCAGTTCCGCCCACGGCACCACCTTGTCCATCTGCTCGAGGAACTCCCGCTTGCGCGTGCGTTTGCTCGAGAGCTTCAGCCCCAGATCCGCTTGCTTCATGCCTCACATCCTCGCCGGGTCTGCCATGGCGTTCAAGCACTTCCGGGGCTCCTTGGTGCAGAGCTTCCTAAGTTTGACTTAAGTCTGGTTGGGAAGGTTCTTTCCAGAACCCGAGGTGCGCCCGCCGGGCCTCGTCCTCGCGCAGCGGGCCGATCACGGCAACCGGGCGCTGGCCGCGGGAGAAGACCTCGCGGCAGGGCAGGGCCAGCGTCGGGTTCTCCGGGTCGCTGCCGGTGAGCGCGAGCAGGCTGGTCTCGGACAGGGCGTAGACCACCCGGCCGATGCCGGCCCAGTAGGCACCGCCGGCGCACATGGCGCAGGGCTCGGCGCTGCTGGAGAGCGTCGCGCCGGCCAGCGCGGCCTCGCCGTG
>DAOLLE010000473.1:0-2433 GCA_035331205.1 Burkholderiaceae bacterium | reverse complement strand
ATCCGCGGCAGCGGCTCCCCGCTCAGCCAGTCCACCACGCGCTGGCCGCCGAAGGCGGTGGTCATCTGGACGAAGTGGTGCGCATCCTCGGTCACCACGCCGATGCGCGCGGCCTGGGCGCCCAGCGGGTGGGCGCGCATCGCCCCCAGCAGGGCGTCGGCGGCTTCCGGCGCGACGATGGCGATCAGTTTTCCCTCGTTGGCGATGTACAGCGGATCCAGCCCCAGCAGCTCGCAGGCGGCGTCCACCTGCGGGGCGATGGGGATGGCCGCCTCCTGCAGCATCATGCCCACGCGGGACTGGCGGGCGATCTCGTTGAGCGTGGTGGCCAGGCCGCCGCGGGTGGGGTCGCGCAGCGTGCGCACGGCGCCTTCGGGCACGGCGGCCAGCATCGCGGCGACCAGGCCGTGCAGCGCGGCGGTGTCGGAGACGATGGCGGTCTCGAACTCCAGCGATTCGCGCTGCGACAGCACCGCCACGCCGTGGTCGCCGATCGTGCCGGAGACCAGGATCACATCGCCCACGCGGGCGCGCGCCCCGCCGATCTGCCGGCCCTCGGGCAGCGCGCCGACACCGGTGGTGCTGATGAACACGCCGTCGCCCTTGCCCTGCTCGACCACCTTGGTGTCGCCGGTCACCACCGGCACGCCGGCCTCGCGGGCAGCGGCGGCCATCGAGTCGACGATGCGCTTGAGGTCCGCCAGCGGAAAGCCTTCCTCGATGATGAAGCTGGCCGCCAGGTACAGCGGCGTCGCGCCCAGCATCGCCACGTCGTTGACGGTGCCGTGCACCGAGAGCGCGCCGATGTCGCCGCCGGGGAAGAACAGCGGCGAGATCACGTGGCCGTCGCAGGCCATCACCGGCCGGTGGCCGGCGGGCAGCGCCGGCAGCGCCGCGCCGTCGTTGCCCTGGCGCAGGAACTCGTTGTCGAAGGCGCGGGCGAACACCTCCTCGATCAGCTGCAGGCTGGCCCGGCCCCCGGCGCCGTGGTTCATGTCGACGCGACCGTGCTTGAGGTCGAGGGGGCGGATGTAGTCTTTCTTTGGGGTGCTCATGGGTGGGGGCTCAGGGGGTGTTCTTGTACAATTTTGCGTACGTCATTGAATCCGTGGAGGACTCGCCTTGGATGCCATTTCCTATTCGGCCGCGCGCGCCAACCTGGCCAGCACCATGGACCGGGTCTGCAACGACCATGAGCCGCTGATCGTGACCCGCAACGGCCAGCCCTCGGTGGTGATGTTGTCGCTGGAGGACTACCAGGCGCTGGAGGAGACGGCCTACCTGCTGCGCAGCCCCGCCAACGCCCGGCGGCTTCTCGCGGCGGTGCAGCAGCTCTCGGCCGGCCAGGGCCAGGAGCGGGAGTTGGCGGAATGAAGCTGGTCCTTGCGGATGCCGCATGGGAGGACTACCTCTACTGGCAGAAGCAGGACCGGAAGATGGTCGAGCGCATCAACAAGCTGATTCGCGAAACCCAGCGCGAGCCCTTCGAGGGCGTCGGCAAACCCGAGCCGCTGAAGCACGCGCTGGCCGGTTTCTGGTCACGCCGCATCACCGAGGAGCACCGCATGGTCTACCGGGTCGATGGCGACGCCCTGCTGATTGCGCAGCTGCGGTACCACTATTGAATTGACCGCTGGACTGGGGCCTGTCCGCAGACTGGCTGATCTGTGATCGGACGAGTCCGCAAGTAATGGCGATGGTCTGGTTCATGTGATATCAAAGTACTTTGTCAGCAAGTCCCAGACAGTAAATATTGTGCTCGCCAAGATGAACTGACCGATTGGTCCTTTGACCATCTCGTGGTCAAGATCGTAGTGATGCGCGAAATAATTTCTTGCGAGCTGACATCCAAGATAAGCACGAACCTGTGCAGATTGGCGAGCGCTTGCGTTTGGCAGGCGCAGTGCCTTGACATTCGCGATCTTGCTGTCTCTGCTTTGCGTCATGCGCGTGAGATCTCGGATGTCACTCTTGGTTATGGTCTGGTCAGGAGGAAAAGCCTCGCCGCAAGCCCTTGAGATATCCTCAATGTAGCCGGACAAGGAATCGGATGTCGGACTCATTGGCCGTCTAGGGTAATTCGACTCGTAGATGGCGAAACGCAGGCAGGTTTCGGCGCGCAATGCCAATGTGGCAAAGTGGTCGATTGGTCTCCTCCTGCGGAGATCTAAGTGATCTAGGTCACCGAATGATTTGAGATCATCGTGGAGTGTCTTAAAAGCCAAGAGAAAGTTGTCAAAGGGCGGGTAAAATTCAATGATCTGATTGGCGATGGATCGAAGTTTCTTGGGGTCTTCGGTAAATCGATCAGCCAAATCCGGGAATGCGTTTGATATGTAGGTTCTCGCGTGCCTAGAGAAGAACAGCAGGGCCTCAAACCATCCCATTACACACAAGTGCAAGCGCAGCCAAGACCTGAGCAGGTGGGGCTGA
>DAOLLE010000472.1:0-2446 GCA_035331205.1 Burkholderiaceae bacterium | reverse complement strand
AGATCGAGTTGTCGGTGTGGATGGTGACGACGATGTCGTCGCAGTAGCCGGCCAGCGCCTCGTCGATCGAGTTGTCGACCACCTCGAACACGAGGTGGTGCAGGCCGGTGCCGTCGGAGGTGTCGCCGATGTACATGCCCGGCCGCTTGCGCACCGCCTCCAGGCCTTCGAGGATCTGGATGCTGCCCTCGCCATAGGCCTCGGCAGGCTTCGGCGTGTTCTCGGGGGTGTTCGGGGTGTCGCTCATGGCAGCTTTCGAAACGCGATTCGCACTCGGGAGAAAAGCGCAAGCGGGCCGCAGCCCGCTCGCTGGTGGGTCGGGAAGCCGGCGCTCAGATCCGCATCGGCATGACCACGTACTTGAAGCCGGCCTGTTCGGGCACGGTGATCAGCGCACTGGAATTGGTGTCCTGGAGCTCGATCTTCACCATCTCCTGGCTCATGTTGGTGAGCGCATCGATCAGGTAGGTCACGTTGAAACCGATCTCGATGGTGTCGCCACCGTAGTCGATCTCGAGCTCTTCCTTGGCCTCTTCCTGCTCGGCGTTGCTCGACGCGATGCGCAGGGTGCCCGGCTCGATGTTGACGCGCACCCCCTTGAACTTCTCGCTGGTCAGGATGGCGGCACGCTGCAGGCTGGCCAGCAGCGGCGCGCGGCCCAGCGTCACGGCGTTCTTGTGGTTCTTCGGGATCACGCGGTTGTAGTCGGGGAACTTGCCCTCGACGAGCTTGGTGACGAACTCCATGCCGCTGAACACGAACTTGGCCTGGTTGCCGGCGAAGCGCATCTCGATGGCCGTGTCCTCGTCCTTGAGCAGGCGCTGCAGCTCGAGCACGGTCTTGCGCGGCAGGATGACTTCCTGCTTCGGGATCTCGACGTCGAGCGTGGCCTGGGCCAGCGCGAGGCGGTGGCCGTCGGTGGCCACCAGCGTGAGGCTCTTGCCCTCGGCGACGAACAGGATGCCGTTGAGGTAGTAGCGGATGTCGTGCACCGCCATCGCGAAGTGCACCTGGTTGATCAGCGCCTTCAGCGTCTTCTGCGGCACGCTGAACATCGGGCCGAAGTCGGCGGCCTCCTGCACCAGCGGGAAGTCGTCGGACGGCAGCGTCTGCAGCGTGAAGCGGCTCTTGCCGCCCTGCAGCGTCAGCTTGTTCTGGTTGGCCGTCAGGCTCACGGTCTGGTCGGCCGGCATCGAGCGCAGGATGTCGATCAGCTTGCGCGCGCCCACGGTGGTGGCGAAGCTGCCGCTGTCGCCATCGAGCTCAGCCGTGGTGCGCACCTGGATCTCCAGGTCGCTGGTGGTGAGTTCGACCTGGCTGCCCGTCTTGCGGATCAGCACGTTGGCCAGGATGGGCAGCGTGTGGCGCCGCTCGACGATCCCGGCCACGGCCTGCAGGGCCGACAGAACTTTTTCCTGCGTTGCCTTCAAGACAATCATGTGAACCTCTTAATCTGGTCGTTCTAGTAGAGGACCGTGTTCTCTGTGGAGAACGCTATTTTCGCCTTTTCCGTCAAGCCTTTAGAGGCCACCAAACCCTGTGCGGCGAAGCCTCTGAAGTGCCGCCCCGGCAATGAACAACTCGGTGCCGCGGCGCGCGTCTGTGGACATCCACGAAGTTGTCCCGGAACTGTCCCCAGGCTTGTTGCTTGACATCGCCGTTCAACCCTTGAGCGTCTGCTCCAGCACGTGCAGCTGCTGGTTCAGTTCGCTGTTCTTCTGGCGCTCGCCGGAGATCTTGCGCACCGCATGCAGCACCGTGGTGTGGTCACGCCCGCCGAACAGCTCGCCGATCTCGGGCAGGCTCTTCTGCGTCATCTCCTTGGCCAGGTACATCGCGATCTGGCGCGGCCGCGCGATGCTGGCCGGGCGCTTCTTGCTGTACATGTCGGCGACCTTGATCTTGTAGAAGTCGGCCACCGTCTTCTGGATGTTCTCGACGCCGATCTGGCGGTTCTGGATCGACAGCAGATCCTTCAGCGCCTCGCGCGCCAGGCCGATGTTGATCTCCTTCTGGCTGAAGCGCGAGTAGGCGAGGATCTTGCGCAGCGCGCCTTCGAGCTCGCGCACGTTGGCGCGCACGTTCTTGGCGACGAAGAAGGCCACGTCCTCGGGCATCGGCGAGCCTTCCTGCTCGGCCTTGCGCATCAGGATGGCCACGCGCATCTCCAGCTCGGGCGGCTCGATGGCCACCGTCAGGCCGGCGTCGAAGCGGCTGGTCAGGCGCTCGTCGATGTCCACCAGCCCCTTCGGGTAGGTGTCGCTGGTCATGATGATGTGCGCGCGCTTGGCCAGCAGCGCCTCGAAGGCGTTGAAGAACTCCTCCTGGGTGCGCTCCTTGCCGGCGAAAAACTGCACGTCGTCGATCAGCAGCAGGTCGAGCGAGTGGTATTTGGCCTTCAGCTCGTCGAAGGTCTTGCGCTGGTAGTTGCGCACCACGTCGGTGA
>DAOLLE010000471.1:0-2514 GCA_035331205.1 Burkholderiaceae bacterium | reverse complement strand
CCAGCAATTCTCATTTTGACTTGATCGCCGAAGCAGAGGCGATAGTGCTGGACAAATTCGCGCCGAGCGTGTACAACAAGATCAGGATTAGCCGACGAGGATTCTCCGTTGGCGATGCGGGCGCAACCGCTGCGAGAGACGGGATTGGGCTTGTCGAAGCTGATCGACGAGCTGCGTGCCCTGGCGGGCACCTTTCCCGACAAGCGTACTGGGCGCAACGCACGCTACGCGATGGAAGACGTGGTGCTGGGCGCGTTTTCGGTGTTCTGGTCGCAAAGCCCGTCGTTCCTGTCCCACCAGAAGGCGTTGCAAGCCGCGCAGGGGCGCAGCAATGCCGAGACGCTGTTTGCCATCGGCAACATTCCCACCGACAACCACATCCGCACGCTGCTGGACGAGGTGCCCCCCTCGGCGATGGCGCCGATGTTCGAGCGGATCATCACGCGACTGGCGCAGGCGGGGCACCTCGAGCCGTTTCGGGCGCTGGGTGACCGGCTCCTGATCGCGCTGGACGGGACCCAGTACCACAGCTCGGGGACGATCCACTGCGCATCGTGCTCGGTGCGCAAGCACGGCGGCGGGGAGGTGACCTACTCGCACACCGTGGTCACGCCGGTGATCGTCGCGCCGGGATACGCCCGGGTGCTGCCCCTGCAGCCGGAGTTCGTGACGCCGCAGGACGGCCACGACAAGCAGGACTGCGAGCACGCCGCCGCGAAGCGCTGGCTGGCGCGCGCTGCGGGGACATACGCTGGGCACCAGGTCACCCTGCTGGGCGATGATCTGTACGCCCATCAGCCGCTGTGCGAGGCGGCTCTCGCGAGCGGCTTCAATTTCGTGTTCGTGTGCAAGCCCCGCTCACACAAAGCTCTGTACGAGGACATCGACGGTCTGCGCCGAACCGGCAAAGTCGAGCGCCTCGAGGTGGCGCGGCGCAAGGGACGCGAGTGCGAGACTGACGTCTACGAGTTCGTGAACGGGCTGGCGTTGCGCGACGGCGAGGATGCACTCAAAGTGAACTGGTGCCAGCTGGTCACCACCCGTGAACAGGGCAAGGAGTCCTATCGCAACGCCTTCATTACCCAACACCCGATCACGCGCAAGAACGTCGCCGAACTCGTGGCGGCCGGGCGGGCACGCTGGAAAGTCGAGAACGAGAACAACAACACCCTCAAGACCCAGGGCTACCATCTCACCCACAACTTCGGTCACGGCAGGCGCTATCTGGCAGCGACCCTGGCCAGCCTCAACCTGCTGGCGTTCCTGGTGCACACCGTGCAGGATCTGGCCGATGCGACCTATCGTGCCGTCCGCGAAGCTCTGGCGTCGCGACAGATGTTCTTCCAACACGTCCAGGCGCTGACCTGCTACCTGTGCTTCGACAGCTTTCAGGCCCTGCTCGCGTTCATGTACAAGGCACTGGAGCTGGGTGAGGACACCAGTTGAGCCGTGATCTCCCGAACTTCTGCGGCGTCGTGCTGCGGGCGCAGGACCTTGACCTGGTCCGCACCTGCGTGGCGCGCTTCCCGCAGCTCAGCCGCGCCGAGTTGGCCGCCACCGTATGTGAGTGGCTCGACTGGCAGCGCCCCAACGGGCGCCTGAAGACCCGCGAGTGCCGCGACCTGCTGCAGGAACTCGACGAGCGCGGACTGCTCAAGCTGCCCACCTTGCGCAGCGGACGCCCGCGCGGGCGTACGACGGCCGTACCGCTCACCGCTGCAGGCGATGCCAGGGAGCCGATCGAGCAGCCTCTGCGCGAACTTCAGCCCATCCGGCTGGTCCGCGTCGAATCTTCTGCCGATCAGGCTCTGTGGCGCGAGTTGGTCGGTCGCCACCACTACCTCGGTTATCGCACCGCCTATGGAGCGAGCCTGCGCTACCTCGTCCAGGCCCCGAACCATCCCGAGCTCATCCTCGGCGCCCTGCAGTTCTCCTCCCCCGCTTGGCGCATGCGCGCCCGCGATACCTGGATCGGCTGGAACGATGACCAACGCAAACTGCACCTGCCACGGCTGGTCAACAACAGTCGCTTCCTGATCCTGCCCTGGGTTCGTGTGGCGCACCTGGCCAGTCACGTCCTCGCCCTGGCCCTGCGCCGCGTACCGGCCGATTGGGAGGCCAGCTTCGGCCTGCGGCCGTGGCTCGCCGAGACCCTGGTCGACCCCGAGCACTTCGCCGGCACCTGCTATCGGGCCGCCAACTGGATCGATCTCGGTCTGACTACCGGGCGTGGACGCCAGGATCGCGACCACGCCTGCCACGGCGCCGCGCCCAAGCGCATCTTCGTCCATCCGCTGCATCCGGATGCAACGCAGCTTCTCTCCTCGGCTTCATAATGAGAATTGCTGGCAGGGCGCAGCCGCTCTGCACCAAATGAGGTCCGGTGATCTATAGTTGGCGGACCTCGCAACCTCGCGCGGAACACACGCGAGGCCAGGCGGCGCCAAACGAACGAGAGAGGATGGTGCCGGAGATAGGAGTCGAACCTACGACCTTCGCATTACGAATGCGCTG
>DAOLLE010000470.1:0-2527 GCA_035331205.1 Burkholderiaceae bacterium | reverse complement strand
CGGCGCGCTGGCGGGCCTGGCGCTCGGCGACGATCTGGCGCTTGCGCAGGGCCAGCACGCCGCGCTGGAAGTCGGAGACGCTGCGCCGGCCGAGGTGCTGGTCGATCATCCACAGCTGCACGTCCTCGAGGGACTGGAAGCGCGGGTTCTGCACCGTCTGGAACGGCAGCCCGTGCTGGGTGCAGATGGCGTAGCGGTTGTGACCGTCCACCAGCACGTCGCCCCAGAGCACCAGGGCGTCGCGGCAGCCCTCGGCCAACAGGCTGCGCTCCAGCGCCTCGTACTCCTCGGGCGTCAACGGATCGATGTAGGCCTTCAGCTCTTCGTTGACGACGATGTTCATGGCGCGCGAGGGGGCCTGCTGGGCGGGCCACAAGTCAGGAGGGGGCGAGATTTTAGGTTGGGCCTGGCCTTCAGTCCGCCCGCACCCAGTTCTCGATCTGCAGGCCGGGGTAGTCGGCGAAGTCCGCTTCGTTGTTGGTGACGAGGGTGGCACCCAGGCTGACGGCGTGCGCGGCGATCAGGCGGTCCAGCGCGTCCCGGCGGCGATCCCGCACCGCAGCGCGCAGGATGCCGAACCGCTCAGCGGCCATGTGGTCGAAGGCGAGCACCGGGATGCGCTGCGCCAGCAGCCGCAGCACCTGCTCATCGTGGGCGCGCTGCGCGAGTGGCCCGGCGTGCCCCGAGTGCATTTCCAGGCCGGCCCGCAGCTCTGCGTAGGTCACCGCCGACATCACCACCTGCCCCTCCCGCAGGCTGCGAAAACGCCGCGCCACTTCGGGCGGGTAGCGCTTGAGCAGGTAGATGCAGATGTTGGTGTCGAGCATGTAGAGCACGGCTCACCCCGTCGTAGCCGGCTCGGCGGGCGGCTCGGCGGGCGGCTCACCACGCCCAGTCCAGTCCCGCTCCTGCTCGGGGTGGAATTCACGCCCGTCCGCCATGAACCCGGGGCTGAACATTGCAAAGACCTCGCCCAGGTCCGCCAGCGTGCGCTGCTCGGCCGGCCGCAGCACCAAGGTATTGCCCACCCGCTCGATCTCGACCTCGTCGGCCGCCTCGACAAAGGCCAGCTCCTTCGGGATGCGGACGGCGAGCGAATTGCCGCTCTTGAACACACGGGTCAGCATGGCCGCTCCTTCCGGGGTGAGTTGAGAATGTATATCCAGTATATACACCTCTTGCCCCGTCGGCCTTCGGGCCCCGGCCTCACTCCCGCAGCGCGGCGCGCAGCTTGTCGCCCACTTCTGGCCGGGCCAGGAAGGGGTCGCTGGGGTTGCGCTGCTGCAGGATGTCGTCCAGGCGGCTTTGCACCGGCGCCAGCGCGTGCGGGTGGCTGAAGATGTAGAACTGCCGCGCCTGCACGGCCGCCAGCACCTTGGCCGCGATCTCGGCCGCGGTGACCTTGGCGGAGGTGATCGCCTTCTCGCTCATCACGCGCGAGATCATCTGGCTCTTGGTTTCCGCCCCCGCCGCCAGCTCGCTGGGCCGGTTGCGCTCGCTGAGGTGGATGCCGGTGGGGATGAAGTAGGGGCAGAGCACGCTGGCGCTGATCTGGTCGGTGACCAGCGCGAGGTCCTGGTACAGCGTCTCGCTGAGCGTCACCACGGCGTGCTTGCTGACGTTGTAGACGCCCATGTTCGGGGCAGAGGCCATGCCGGCCATCGACGCCGTGTTGACGATGTGGCCCTCGTAGGCCGGGTCGGCCTTGGCTGCGGCCAGCATCATCGGGGTGAAGACACGCACGCCGTGGATCACGCCCCAGAGGTTGACGCCCAGCACCCAGTTCCAGTCCGCGACGCTGTGCTCCCACACCAGCCCGCCCGACGCCACGCCCGCGTTGTTGAAGACGAAGTTCGGCGCCCCGAAGGCCGCCTGCGTGGCCGCGCCCAGCGCCTCCACGTCCTCGGCCTTGGAGACGTCGCAGCGCTGCGCCAGCACCTCGGCGCCCAGGCCACGGATCTCCTCGGCCGCGCGCGCCAGCGCCTCGGCCTGCACGTCGGCCATCACCACCTTCATGCCGGCGGCAGCGGCCAGGCGCGCCACCTCCAGCCCGAAACCGGACGCCGCACCGGTCAATACGGCCACGCGGCCCTTGAGTTCTTGCATCGAAACGTCCTTTTCTAGGATTGCGATTCCAGCAGACGCCGTGGATCCGGCTTCGCCGGTCCACTGGCGGCGCCCCCTTGAGGGGGAACGGCGTGAGCCGCAACGGGGGTGGTCAAATCAGCTTGACGAGCTGCTTGCCGAAGTTGCGGCCCTTGAGCAGGCCGAGGAAGGCCTCCGGCGCGTTCTCCAGCCCCTGGGCCACCGTCTCGCGGTACTTGAGCTTGCCGGTGGCCACCAGCGTACCGAGCTCCTTGAGCGCCTCGGGCCAGAGGTTCATGTGCTCGCTGACGATGAAGCCCTCGACCTTCATGCGGTTCACCAGGATCAGCGCCGGATTGGTCATCGGCGTGGGCGCGCCGTTGTAGCCGGCGATCATTCCGCACATCGCGATGCGGCTGAAGGCGTTCATGCGCAGCATCAC
>DAOLLE010000469.1:0-2545 GCA_035331205.1 Burkholderiaceae bacterium | reverse complement strand
CTTCTCCAGACTGATTTCGATGCGATCCACAGAGCAGGCGAGGGCGCCGGACCCGATCGGTGCCCCGCTGGCCGAAAGCCGCGCGGGGTGCCGACGACGACCGCCGGGTGGGGCGTTCCGTTCGACTTGCCTGTTTTGCCTGATGTGAATCCCTCCGGAAAGCGCGAGCGCTCCCGGGACCAATTGCGGCAAAACTCAGATTATAGCCAGTGAAACGGATGCCTCACAAGCTGCGGCCTGGTCCAGCCCCAAGGGGGGCCTGGTTCGGTCCTCAGGCGCCGCCCTGTTCCAGGAAGCGCTGGGCGTCCAGCGCGGCCATGCAACCGGTGCCGGCGCTGGTGATGGCCTGGCGGTAGATGTGATCCTGCACGTCACCGGCCGCGAAGACGCCGGGCACGCTGGTCATCGTGGCAAAGCCGTTGGCGCCGCCGCGGGTGACGATGTAGCCGTCCTTCATTTCCAGCTGGCCCTGGAAGATGTCGGTGTTCGGATGGTGGCCGATGGCGATGAAGCAGCCGCGCACCGTGACGTCCTTCGTGCTGCCGTCGGTCGTGCTCTTCAGCCGCACGCCGGTCACGCCACTCTTGTCGCCGAGCACCTCGTCGAGCGTCTGGTACAGGTGCAGCTCCATCTTGCCGGCGGCGACCTTCTCGTGCAGCTTGTCGATCATGATCGCCTCGGCGCGAAACTTGTCGCGGCGGTGGATCAGGTGCACCTTGGCCGCGATGTTGCTCAGGTAGAGCGCCTCCTCGACCGCGGTGTTGCCGCCGCCGACCACGCAGACCTCGTCGCCGCGGTAGAAGAAGCCGTCGCAGGTGGCGCAGCCGCTGACCCCGCGGCCCATGAAGGCCTGCTCCGACGGCAGCCCCAGGTACTTGGCGCTGGCCCCGGTGGCGATGATCAAAGTGTCACAGGTGTAAACACCTGAATCTCCACGCAACTCAAAAGGGCGGCGCGAGAAGTCCACCGACTGGATGTGGTCGTACACCATCTCGGTCTTGAAGCGCTCGGCGTGCTGCTGAAAGCGCTGCATCAGGTCCGGGCCCATCACACCGGCGACGTCGGCGGGCCAGTTGTCCACCTCGGTGGTGGTCATCAGCTGGCCGCCCTGGGCCATGCCGGTGACCAGCAGGGGCTGCAGGTTGGCGCGTGCGGCGTAGATCGCCGCGGTGTAGCCCGCGGGGCCGGAACCCAGGATCAGAACACGGGCGTGGCGGGCGGCGGTGGGGGAGGATGCGGTCATGGCGTGAGAAGCTGGGCGTGTTTTCCAGTTCCGGGCGCCGCCCTGTTCATTTCGGCGGTGCTTCGGTTAGAGTGCACGACACATCGGGATGTCGGAGGGAAAGTGGCGCGCAGCTTACCCGTTGTGCCCCGGCACGTCGTCGCCATTGGTTACCGGGGGAGCCGGGTGGCGGGCACACTGACCGACAGTCACCCGACCGTTTTTTCACCCTAGAACAACCACCCAAGCAGGAGCGCCCTCGATGGCCATGCTTTCGAATCTCGATCTGATCCGGCGCGTGCCGCTGTTTTCGATGCTCACCAACGAGCAGGCCCAGACGATCGCCGACGGCGTCGTCAAGCGCCGTTACCGACGCGGGGAGATCATCGTCGAGCAGGGGCGCAAGTCCGATGCGCTGTTCATTCTGTTGTCCGGCCGTGCCCGCGTCATCACCTCGGATGCGCGGGGGCGCGAGGTCATCCTGGCGGTGCTGGAGGCCGGTGACTACCTGGGCGAAATGAGCCTGATCGACGGCGAGCCGCACTCCGCCACGGTGCGTGCCGAGGTGCAGACCGACGTGCTGGTGCTGGGCCGCAACGAGTTCGGCGCCTGCCTGCCCGAGGCCTCCAGCCTGAGCTACGCGATCCTGCGCGGCCTGGTGGCCCGCCTGCGCAACGCCGATCGCCAGATCGAGTCGCTCGCGCTGCTGGACGTCTACGGCCGCGTCGCCCGCGCGCTGCTGGACATGGCCACCGAGGAAGAGGGCCAGCGCATCATCCGCAGCAAGGTCTCCCGCCAGGATCTGGCCAAGGTCGTCGGCGCCTCGCGCGAAATGGTCAGCCGGGTCATGAAGGACCTGGAAGAGCGCGGCCTGATCGAGACCCAGGAAAACGGCTGGGTCGTCCTCACCGACCGACTGGCCGCCCGCTGAGCCTCAGCGGTTCGCCATCAGCGGACCCAGCGACAAAGCCCGGTGCTCACCGGGCTTTGTTGTTTGAGGCGCTGGGGTGTGGCCGCTTCAGTCCGGCCAGCGCCCGCCGGTCTGGCGCGTCAGCTCGTCGGCTTGGCGCCGCAGCGCGCGGGCGACGGCGCCTTCCGGGTTTACGTCGAGTCGGGCGCTGTGCCCGATGGCGGTGAGCGCGACCACGATGCGCCCGTTCGCGTCGAACACCGGTGCGGCCAGCGCGCTGACGCCGGCCACCGCCTCGTCGACCACGCTGCCCAGGCCGCTGGCGCGCACGCGCTGCAGCTCGCGCTCGAAGCCGGCGTCCAGCCCCTCGGCCGGCTGGCCCGGCGTGGCGGGCAGCGCGGCTGGTCGATCGG
>DAOLLE010000468.1:0-2553 GCA_035331205.1 Burkholderiaceae bacterium | reverse complement strand
GACATGCCGAAGGACAGCTTGTAGGAGGCCACCACCCGCGGTGCGGTGACGACGTTCCAGAACTCGGCGAAAGTCAGCTCGGCCGTCTTCAGGAACACCGCCGCGAGCGGGATCAGCACCAGCAGCGACAGGTAGGCGAGGGTGTAGCCGAGCGTGGGCCCGAAGCCGGGCAGTACGCGGAAGGTCTTGGCGGTGGACATCAGCCTTGCTCCACGATCGGCTCGAAGCGGTGGGCGTGGCGGGCCTCGCGACCGTCTCGGCGATTGGCCCGGCGCGTGGCGCTGGCGCGGCAGCGGACGGGTATCGGGCGGGCTTTGCGAGCCATGTCGGACTCCTTTCAAAGGGGATGAAAGCGAGTCTAGTCAGTTGCTGCAGGGCAAAAAAATAATAAAAACCGCGTTGCTTATTCGCTTTTCTGCTAATCGAACCCTCGTGCGATCCGGCTGGCCAGCGTCCTGCGGCGAATGGCGCGGCTTCGTGTGGTGCGGACTCCTCCCGCGCGACGGTCACTCGTCCGCGCCGCTGCTTGCATACAATGCGGGTCCCGCCTTGGGGCCGGTCCCGGCCCGAGCTGGCGAGACCTGATCAAGGAGCACGTAGTGACGGACTTCTTCGGCAATTTCCTGCTGGCGCTGCTGCTGGTCGGGCTGATTCGCTTTCTCTACGCCGTCTGCGCGCTGCTCGTGCGCACCCGCGATGGTGGAAACATCGCCTTCGCGATCGCCTTGCCCGTCGCGCTGCTCTACATCGCGGTGCGCAATCCCGTGCCGGTCGGCAGCTGGGCGGGGCTGGGGGCCGGCACGGTCCTCGGTGCGGTGCTGCTGCTGGCGTTCGCACGCTGGAGACGTCGATCCTGAGAGGGGGCGGCGCGGGCCTGGTCTGCGGACCAGGATAACTAAGCAGAATTTCTTCTTTCAGTTTCGGGGGCGGATCAGCGAGCATCCGCCTCGTTCAACCCCTGCGGAGAGAACCGACATGCCCATCGCAACTCGCGCACTCGCGGCCCTTGCGGCCGCTGCTGCGCTCGCTTTGCCCTTTTCGGTGCAGGCCGCGCCCGACGATCGCCCTGTGCGCGTATGGGCGGCCGCCTGCGCGGCCTGCCACGGCACCGACGGTCACGCCCAGGCCGGCATGACGAGCCTTGCAGGACGGAACGCCGACGAGCTCTACACGCTGCTCATCGAGTTCAAGCGCGATGTGCGCCCGGCGACCGTCATGCATCAGCATGCCAAGGGCTACACGGATGAAGAACTGCAACGGCTGGCGCAGTGGTTCGCCGCCCAGGCAAAGCGCTGAGGAGGCGGGCATGAGCACAATCGATCGTCGCGGTTTCATCCGGTCGGCCGGTGGCCTGGCCCTTGCGCTCGGTGCCGGCGTGGGCGTCGGCGCATGCGCGACCCCCGTCGGCCGCGCCGCGCCGGGGCGCGTCGTCGTCATCGGCGGCGGCTTCGGCGGCGCCACCGCCGCCAAGTATCTGAAGAAGTGGGAGCCCCGCCTCGAGGTGACCCTGGTCGAGCGCAACCAGAACTTCGTCTCCTGCCCGATCAGCAACCTGGTGCTGGCGGGTGTCAAGCGGATCGAGGACATCACCCTCGCCTACGATGGCCTGGCCCGGTACGGCGTGCGCCTGGTGCGCGACGAGGCGGTGGCCATCGACGTGGACAAGCGCGAAGTCCGTCTGGCCAAGGGCGATCCGCTGCCCTGGGACCGGCTCGTCGTCGCGCCCGGCATCGACTTTCTCTACGAGCAGATCCCGGGCCTGAACAACGCCGACGCCCGCCAGCAGGTGCTGCACGCGTGGAAGGCCGGTGCGCAGACCGTGGCGCTGCGCAAGCGCCTGGAAGAACTGCCGGATGGCGGGGTCTTCGCGATCTCGATCCCCAAGGCGCCCTACCGCTGCCCGCCCGGGCCTTACGAACGCGCCAGCGTCGTCGCCCACTACTTCAAGCAGCACAAGCCGCGCTCCAAGGTGCTGATCCTGGACGGCAACCCCGAGATCACCTCCAAGAAGGCGCTGTTCCTGCAGGCCTGGGAGGAGCGCTACAAGGGCATCATCGAATATCGCCCCGACAGCGTGCTGCAGGACTTCGACGTGCGCGCCAATGTCGGGAAGTTCGAGTTCGAGAGCGTCCGCGCCGAGCTCTTCAACGTCATCCCGCCGCAGCGCAGCGGCCTCATCGCCAGCCCCTTCGCCAATGTGGGCGGGCGCTGGGCGGGGGTCGATTTCCGCAGCTTCGAGTCGACCGCGGTGCCGGGCGTGCACCTGATCGGCGATGCCATCGCCACCGCGCCCGGGATGCCCAAGTCGGGCTTCATGGCCAACAACCACGCCAAGGTGGCGGCGGATGCGGTCATCGCCAGCCTCACCGGGCTGGAGCCGAACCCGACGCCGATCATCGCCAACACCTGCTACAGCTTCGTCTCCGACCGCGACGTCGTGCACGTGGCGTCGATCCACAAGTTCGACACGCAGGAGAACACGCTGCTGCCGGTCAAGGGCGCGGGCGGGCTGTCGGCAGTGGCCAACGATCTGGAAGGCAAGTACGCGCTGGC
>DAOLLE010000467.1:0-2559 GCA_035331205.1 Burkholderiaceae bacterium | reverse complement strand
CTCCATCGCCTACCTGCGAATGTCAAAACTTACCCATCTGCCCGATCACCCGTTCACACCGGTCACCTCCAAATGAGATGTCGTGTTCCACACGAAACAACGAGGAGCCTGTCCAAGGTGGCCACCGTCGCCTTCTTCGCCGGATCCTTGACCGCCGACTGCGCCAGGCTCAGCCCCAGATCGGTGGCCGTGCCCGCCATGCCGAGCACCGCGTCGGCCCAGCCGCGGACCTGTTTGGCCAGAGACAGCAATGGCGAGTCGCTGGCCGCTTCGCTGTCCCCACGTGATTTCTTCGCTGGCATACCGGTCTCCTCGGGAGCCGCTCGGGCTCACTGGTCAACGTGTCATTCTGGTCATCCGCACCTCGCACGGCTGTCCCGCGTGCGTCGCGGGTTTGCCCTGGGGCAAGAACCTGGGTAACCGGGCGGCGTCGGGCGGTGCAGCCGGTCGGCGAACCGCAGATCGGAGCGGCTTGCTCCTGCGCTCTCGGCGTGGTAGTTTCACAAGCGGATAGATGCTTAAGTGCTCAGAGGGCGCCATGACCACCGAAACCACCCGTTGGACCGTGACGGTCACCCGCGACACCGACCTGGCCCTGCGTGCCTACCTCGGAGCGCAGGGCATGCGCAAGGGCGACATTTCGAAGTTCGTCGAGGACGCGGTGCGTTGGCGCATGTTCGACCAGGCAGTGCAGGGCGTGAAGGCGCGCAACGCCGAGCTGCCGATCGAAGACCTGCAGGCGGCCATCGACGAAGCCTGTTCGGCGGTCCGTGGCGAGCTGTGGCCGGTGAGTGCCGACGGGGCGTGAGCGCGGTCGATGCGACTCATCCTCGACACGAACATCCTCGTCGCCGCCCTCATCACCCGGGGGACACCACCCGATCGCCTCTACGAGGCCTGGCGGGACGGGCGTTTCGCGTTGGTGACCTCCGAGCTTCAGCTCGAGGAGCTGCGCCGGGTGACCCGCTACGTCGGCGTGCGGCTGCGGATTCACCCGGCCGAAGCCGGCCGCATGGTCAACGACCTGCGCTCCCTGGCGGTGCTGCTCGACCGCCTGCCGATGGTGGATGTCTCGCCGGACCCCTATGACAACTTCCTGTTGGCGATGGCCCAGGCCGCCCAGGCGGATCTGCTGGTCAGCGGTGACAAACGGCATCTCCTCGAACTGGGTCGATACCAGAACACCCGCATCCTGACCGCACGCGAAGCGGTCGAGCAGTTGCTGGGCTGATGGCGCAGGCAGAACACGCTGCGCTCGGCCGCCCTCAATCCCGCAGCAGCCCGCCGATCAAGCCCCGCACCACGCCCAGCAGCGGCGGCTCGGAACGCCCGACCAGCGTCACCAGCCCAAAGCGGGCGGTGGCGTCCAGCGGCGGGGTGACGCTCAGCTCCACCAGGTCGGGCGCGGCCGCGCGCACCGCGAGCAGGATGGCGTCGCTGCTGACCACCACCTGTACCAGGGTGGCGATGTCCTCGCAGCGCAGCGTGATGCAGTCGTTCAGGTGCGCCTGGGGGCCGTAGCGCTCCAGCAGCAGGCGGCCGATTTCGTCGCTCAGCGGGGTGGAGGCCAGTGGGTAGCGGCGCAGGGACTCGAAGGTGATCGGCGTCGTGGCGGCCTCGGCCAGCAGTGGGTGGCCGGCGCGGCAGAGGAAGGCACCGCGCAGCTCGGCCAGGGGCTGCACCTGCAGTTCGGCCGAGGGCGGGACGGAGCGGATGTCGACCACCAGCGCGTCGAGCCGGCGTTCGCGCAGCGCCTGTTCCAGCAGGCCGGTGCTTCCGCGGGCGAACTCCACCTGCGCGGCGGGGTGGTGCGTGGCCATGTGGCGCAGGATCGGCACGGTCAGGATCGCGCCCGGCCCCGAGCCCAGGCCGACGCGCAGGCTGCCGGCCTCGCCAGCCTGCAGGCGCTCGGCGCTTTCCTTGAGGTGCTCGGCCTCGGCGATCAGGCGCCGCGCGCGCGCCAGCACCTCGCGGCCGAAGGGCGTGGGCTCGCTGCGCCAGCCGATGCGGTCGAACAGCGGCTGGCCGAGCTCATCCTCCAGCGAGCGAATGCTGCGGCTCAGCGCCGGCTGGGTGAGGTGCAGCGCCTCGGCCGAGCGGCTGAAGGAGCCGGTCTGCGCCAGCGAGACGAGGTGGCGGAGCTGGACCAGGGTCATCGTGGCCCTCCGAAATGATGAGTTGGAAGAATCGTTCTTGAAGAATAAATGCATTGGACGCCGCTGGGCGCGCTCTCTACGATGGGTCTTCCAACGCATCGGCCCCCGCATGTCAGGACGGGCCGGCCACCCCGGAGACAAGCCATGCAATCGACCAAGCGCCAAACCCTCAAGACCCTGCTCGGCCTCTCAATGGCGGGCGCCCTGCTGGCGACCGCTGCCGCGCCCGCTGCCGCGCAGTCCTTCCCGAACCGCCAAGTCAACCTGATGGTGCCCTACCCCGCCGGCGGCCTGTCCGACGCGATCGCCCGCACCGTCGAGAAGCCCCTGGCCAAGGCGCTGGGGCAGATGGTGATCATCGAGAACCTGGGCGGCGTCAGCGGCGCACTGGGCGCGCAGAAGG
>DAOLLE010000466.1:0-2564 GCA_035331205.1 Burkholderiaceae bacterium | reverse complement strand
TCTGCATGCTCTACGGCGTGGCGCTGTCCACCGCGCTGGCCGCGGGGGTCATAATGGCCGCGCTGCCGGGGGTGGTGGCGCTGCTGTCGCGGCTGTTCCTGAAGGAGCAGCTGACGCGCCGCGTGCTCGCCGGCATCGCCTGCGCGGTGGGCGGCATCGCGTTGGTGTCGCTGAGCAAGGCGCCGGCACACGCTGCGGGCGCGGCATCCGGCGGCGCCGGCGCGGGCGCCCTGCCCTGGCTGGGCAACGTGCTGCTGCTGGGCGCGGTGTTCTGCGAGGCCAGCTACGTCGTGATCGGCAAACGGCTGACCGGCCACATCGGCCCCAAGCGCATCAGCGCGCTGGTCAACCTCTGGGGCCTGGCGCTGGTGACGCCGCTGGGGCTGTGGCAGGCGCTGAGTTTCGACTTCACGCGCGTGGGCGCGCCCACCTGGGGCCTGCTGCTGTTCTATGCGCTGGCGGCCAGCATGGTCACCGTCTGGCTGTGGATGACGGGCCTGCGCCACGTCCCGGCGGCCCAGGCGGGCGTCTTCACCGTGATGCTGCCGCTGTCGGCCGCCGCGGTGGGCGTGGGCTTCCTGGGCGAGGCAGTCAGCCTCGCCCAAGGCGCGGCCTTCGCGCTGGCGCTGGCGGGGGTGGTACTGGCCACCTGGCCGGGACGGCGTTAGAACCTGGGAGCCGAGCCCGCGGCGCCGAGCGTTCGGGACCGAGTCGCAGCAGTGTGCCCCATAGACCGCGGCACACCGCCTCCTGGTTTTCGACATCGGTACAACGCCCGCCCGAATTCCTCGCAGTGGGTGCCCACGACGCGCCCAGACTCCCCTGCTTCTCCGCGACGAGCGACGGCAGCGGCCTCGCAAACGGGGGTCGGAAAGGTGGAGTCGAACCTGGCCTTGGGCCACACAGGATCGATACAGATCGTTGGGCGGCCTTGCACGAGTCCTTCGGGAGCATCGACATCGGCGTTCTTACATTTGTTTCAGCGACACCCCCCCTGTTTGAGGGGTGAATATCGAACATGGTCAAAGTGTGTTTCGGGGACGATTCAGGCCGGTATCGACGCAAGGATGGGATGCGTTCGGGCCACCAAGAAGAATCCTCAGCGAGAGCGCCATGACCGAAGCCAAGCGGACCCTCAGGGCCACCGACGACGTCCACCTCGACCGGAAGCCGACGACTGCGGCGTCGGGCGCGTCTTGGGGTCCTCCAGGCCGCTGAACTCAGCAGAGAGCGGCCCTGCCAGAACGTGGCAAGAGCCCGAACTGCTCCCCCTTGCATACCCACTGACGAGTCGACGGACTGAGGTCCGTTGACGCTGCGGACTCGCGCGAACCGATGGTTCTGACCGCAGCAATGCCCCCAAACCGGTTCACCGCTTCGTGTAGCTGAAGCGCATACCGCACGCACAAACCCTCAGGAGATCCAGATGACGCAGCAGCTCGAATCCCTCGGCGAAAACAGCCCCAACGCGCCGTTCTACAGCGACTCCAACAACTCCGCTCCGGCAGCTGACCCCTTCGCCCAGGAGATTCAGGCACTTCAGCTTGACACCGACAGTCTGACCGCCACGCTGGCCGATGCCTTGGCCAAGTCCAGCCCCAGCACCATCGACGTCCCCTCGGTGGCCATTTCCTACACATCGGCCAACACCTTCGCCGGCAGCGGTGGCTACCTCGACACCACCTTGGCCACCAGCACGGGCCACGGTGCCTTCAGCTTCACTGATCTGGTGGCCCGGGCGCAGTCGGCCGATGTCGGCGTGGGAAGTACTTCCAGTGACGGCGACTCGCAAGGCAGCTCTGCAGCCAACTGGGGATGCAATTGCCCCCTCTGTTCCGGGACCTACAACCCGGACGCTGTAGCGAGCCAGGCGACCTATGGCTCCAGCAGCCTCAACCAGGATGACCAGGGGTTCACGATCGACGTGTCCAACCCGGCGTCCGGCCTGGTCGGCACGACCATGGCAAACGGCCTGCCCATTTTCTCTGCCTACGAAACCGCGGCACAGATCGCCCGACCGGGCAATACCTGGGTCACCATCAAGCCGTCGCTCGAAATTACCTACTCCTTCGAAGCCTCAGGCATCACGTCCGCCGCCTTTGCCCCGTTCGACGAGCAGTACAAGACCGTCACGCGGGAGATCTTCAGACAGTACGCGGACATCACCGGCCTGACATTCCGGGAGGTGACTGGCTCGACAGTACCGAACATCCAGTTCCAAGGCATCATCGGTCAAGAAGGTGGCGGGGGCTGGTCCGGCTACCCCAGCAGCAGCATCGTCTACACCGCCATTGGCTACCCGTTGACCGCAGGTGATGTGTTTTCCGACAGCTACGTCTACAACACCATCATCCACGAAATTGGCCATGCGATGGGCCTGGCCCACCCGGGCAACTACAACGGCTCCAACAGCTACCCCGCAGACTCCGTCTACTGGAACGACAGCCGCCAGTACTCCGTGATGTCCTACAACGGCGGCAGCATCACGGGTGCGAGCTACGACGGCTCACCCGCCACCCCCATGCTGCACGACATGCTCGCGCTGCAGATGGAGTACGGCATCA
>DAOLLE010000465.1:0-2608 GCA_035331205.1 Burkholderiaceae bacterium | reverse complement strand
CGCTGGAAGCCCAGCCACAGCAGCCCTCGGCTGTTTTCCAGCAGATTCTTCATCGTCGCGCAGGGAGTCAGGATGGTCCAGACGCGTGACTATCCCGCGAAAGTTGTCCGGGGCCCTATTGGGCCCGATCCACGATCATCGACTTCGCGATGGCGATGCCGGATCTCAACGCGCCCGCAGCCGTCGCGTCGTCGGTCACGTACTCCGCCGACTGTTCATGAGGAGCGTTGGCGGGTGCATGCACCACCACCTGCACATAGCTTCCAGAACCATTGGCAAAGGTTCTGGCCCTGACCTCGAAAACGCAGCCCGCATGAGCAGACTGTGCGTACGCATGCGGGGGCGCGTCCGACGCGAGGCACTCGTCTGTGCGGGGGCTCATTGCTCGAGAGGGGGCTCGGTCCCCGCCACAGCACGCTGCACAGGGACAGTCTCGTCGCTAGCGCCGGCTGGCGGCTGCGGGTGGGTTCCCCAACTCTCCCAGTCCGCTCCGAAGAGTTCGGACGGATGAAGAGTGGCCACGCTCCCGTTCCCGCACATCATCGAATCGGCCGCACAGTACCGGTCGCACCCCCAGCAGATCCGCTCAGGGTGCGCAGGCGTCACGGGGAACCGCTTGCTCATCGCGCGTCCGCTACCCTTGCCGTGCAAGCGAGCTGTCGAACTGCGGGAACAGCACCGTGTTCTCCAGTTGAATATGCTTCTGCAGGTCTTCGGCAAAAGTCTTCGTTGCCGTGCAGAGCCGAACCCATGTTGTGCAGGCGCCCGCCGGCGGAGTGGCTTGCCGCGTCAGTGCCATCAGCTGCGTCAGCCGGCGGGCGTGCTCCTCATGCTCCGACATCATCACGCAGATGGGGTGGGTCACGAAGGAGTTGCCTCCTCGTGCCAGCATCGGGAAGAGCACGCCTTCTTCCTTGGCCATGTGATCCAGCAATTCCGAGTGCATCTGCTGCAGAAGCACGGTCAGACCCCGCGGCACGTCCGGATGATCCGCATGGACGGATTCCACCTTGGTTGCCAGCTCGATCAGTTCGGGCAGCTGCTGACGGTGGACCTCGTGGAAGCGCTGCAGGATGTACTCGATCAGCGCCGAAGGCTCGGTGGGTTCTGTCTTGCCGGCCGCGCCGCCGGGTTCGGGTGTGCCGCCTTCAGAGAAACGCGACTCGACCCGCTCGATGTTCTGACGATGGGCCTGCAGCATCGCCTCCAGGTCTGCGCGTGCTTGCGGGACATCCAGCCGGGGGAGCAAGGCTTCGAGCTTTCGCACGACCCAGGCTTGACCCCGATTGAGGAACTTCAGCCGATCGTCGACGTCAGGGATCGCCATCGCCTTGCCATGGAAGGCGCCCGTTGCGCTCGAAGGCGTGGCGCCGAGGGACTTGATCGTCCGCATCAGCATGCCGCACCAGTGCACTTCGTCCTTGTGAATGTCGGCCACCAGGGCGGCCAGCTCCTGTGAGTGGATCTCGCGGCCTGTCTCCATGGCCACGCGCGCTCCTGCGCGCTCGGCTTCGAGCAGTTCATTGAGCGCGGCCAGCAACTCGGCGCGAGCGGTCTCATCGAGCGAGGGCCGATTCTGCTGCGGTGAATGTGGATCCATGACTTCTGAACCTCGTTGTCTAGGGGATGAGGGCCGTCCGCGCGCCCGCAGCAGCGGAGTGGCAGAACAGGGGAAACAACACCTCGTCCTCGAGGCGGATGTGTTCAGCCAGATCGCGGGCGAAGTCGTCGACGCCTTGGATGAGCTGGAACAGCGTCTGTTGCGCCGCGCCCGTCGCATCGGTCGCGCGAAGGTGGTTCTGCAACTCCAGCACGGCCGGTAGATGCTTGCAGTGCTCTCGATGCAGATCCTCGATCAGGCGCCCGATGAGCGTGTTGCCGCCCTGTTCCATCATTGGGAAGAGCCGCATCTCCTCCTTGAACATGTGCTGCTCGAGCGCATTGCCGATCGAGGCCAGTTGCTCGACCAGGCCGACATGGAGACCGAGCGCGACGGCCTGGCTGGCCAGGGGCAGCAACTGCGCAAGCGATCGCCGATGGGTGTCGTGGTAGCGGGTCTGGATGTGCTCGATCAGTGTCGCCGCCTGGGCGGCAGGATCGATGCGAGAAGCGTGTTCAGCGGGCATGGCCGGGCCAGTCTGGGCGAGCCGGCGACGTTGCGACGTTGACGCAAGTCAACGGCCCGGGCAAACCCGCCCGGAGTAGTTCTTCAGAACTATGTACCGGCGTGGCCCCATCGTTCTTCTGCCGTGCCGCGCCTAGCCACCGGTCGGATGGTCACGGACATAGGCCGGGCGGACAGTCTCGCCAACCCCGGTCGAGTCAGCATCATGGCTTCCCATACCAACCCCACCGCCATCCCAGCCGTCATCCCACGCCAGGCGTGGTCCGTGCTCGTCGTGAGCACGCTGGCGTTCACCGTCTGCTTCATGGTCTGGATGATGTTTGGCGTCATCGGGATCCCGCTGAAGAAGAGCCTTGGCCTGTCGGCCACCGAGTTCGGCCTGCTGACCGCCACCCCGGTGCTCACGGGCTCGCTGATCCGCGTGCCTCTGGGCATCTGGACCGACCGCTACGGCGGCCGCATCGTGATGGCGCTGCTGATGGC
>DAOLLE010000464.1:0-2625 GCA_035331205.1 Burkholderiaceae bacterium | reverse complement strand
CCAGCCGGCGCGGTAGAAGCGCGCGCCCAGCCAGAACTGCACCGGCGTGGCCAGCAGCCACTGCGCCCAGCCCGGCAGCATCCAGTGCGCGCCGAAGAGGTCGCCGACCATCGGCAGCGCCAGCGGGGCAGCCAGCAGCGCGGCGACGACGACGCGCATGCCTTCCCCCAAGGCGACGCGGCCCGAAGCGTTCGCCCTCGGCGCGTCGCCCGTGCCGTCGTCCAGCCGCCGGGCCTGGTAGCCCGCCTTTTCGATCGCGGTGAGGATGCGCGCGGCATCCACTTCACCCTCGACCCAGCGCACATGGGCCTGCTCGGTGGCGAGGTTCACCTCGGCGTCGAGCACGCCGGGCAGCTTGCGCAGTGCGCGCTCGACCCGCCCGACGCAGGAGGCGCAGGTCATCCCGCCCACCGCCACATCCAGCTCGCCGCGTGGTACCTCGTAACCGGCCTTCTCGATCGCGGTGATCAGGGCCTGCGGCGTCAGCGCCCGATCGGCCTGCACCGTCACCTGTTCCGTGGCCAGGTTGACGGCGGCCGAGTCGACGCCCGCCACCTTGCTCAGCGCGCGCTCGACCCGTGTGGCGCAGCTGGCGCAGGTCATGCCCCGCACGGGCAATTGCCAGGTGAGGGCCGTGGCGGTGCCGGCGGCGGGGGGAAGGGCGGTCATGGCGTTCCTGGCTTGTTGCGGATCAAGTCGGCGGGAGGTCGGGCGGACGGATTTTCTGCGAAGATCATTGCATACCCGCTGGGGTGTGTGGATGGCAAGGGGATTCGCCCGCTGGCATCATGCCCACCGGATTGTTCAGATCTTGCCTCAGTGCCTTGCCCCGGTTCTCACGCCCTTTGGAGTGCCCCATGATTGAACTGACCCTGCCCGACATGTCCTGCGGCCATTGCGTCGCCACCGTCAAGAAGACCCTGCTGCAGCTCGATCCGCAGTCACGCGTCGAGGTGGATCTGCCGGCGCACCGCGTCTCGATCGAGACCTCGCAGAGCGAGGAGCGGGTGCGCGCGGTGTTGGCTGAAGAGGGCTACCCCGCGGCAGCCTGAGCGGTCAGGCGCACGGAAAGAGCGGCTGGTTGGCCGCTTTTTTCATTTTTGAGGCGACCCGGGCGGGTGTGGGGGTGCAGCCGGCGCAGGGACGGATAACCGCGGGATTCGCGGCGCTTATCGTCCTCAAGTTCGGCGGGGGGCTCGGAAGAATGGCGAGTCAGAGAACCTCCCCCCACCATGGCCGACAGCGCACAAGACCGACACCTTCCCCCCACCGCGCGGCGACTCGAACAGGCGCGCAAGGACGGGCAGGTTGCGCGTTCGCGCGATCTGGGGCATTTCGCTGCGGTGGCCGCCGGGCTGGGGCTGCTGGCCGCCGCCGCGCCCTCGCTCGCGCAGTGGCTGCGCGACCTGCTGGTGGCCGGCCTGCGCTTCGACGTGCGCACCGTCGCGACGCCCGCGGCGATGCTGGACCGCTTCAGCCAGCTGCTGGTGCCGGCGCTGGTGCTGATCCTGGCGATGGGCACCGCGATGAGCCTCGTCGCGGTGGCCACCGCGGTGGCCTCGGGCGGCTGGGTCTTCACGCTCAAGCCGGTGATGCCCAACTTCGGCAAGCTCGACCCGATCGGCGGGCTGGGCCGCATCGTCTCCAAGGCGCAGATCGGCGAGATGCTCAAGGCGGTGCTGCTGGCGCTGCTGCTGGCCTGCGTGGGTGGCTACTACCTCTGGTCGCACCTGGCGGACTTCGCGCTGACGCAGTCGGCCGCGCTGCCGGCGGGCTTCGTCGCGGCGAGCGAGCGCATCGTCTCCGGGTTGTGGCTGCTGGTGCTGGTGCTGGCGGCCTTTGCGCTGGTGGACGTGCCGCTGCAGCGTTTCCTGCACACCTCGCGCCTGAAGATGAGCGTGCAGGAGGTCAAGGAAGAGCACAAGCAGCAGGAAGGTAGCCCCGAGGTCAAGGGCCGCATCCGCCAGCGCATGCGTGAGGTGGCCCGCCGTCGCATGCTGGCTGCGGTGCCCACCGCCGACCTGGTGGTGATGAACCCGACCCACTACGCCGTCGCGCTGAAGTACGAGGACGGGCGCGACGCCGCACCACGCCTGGTCGCCAAGGGCGCCGACCTGCTGGCGCTGAAGATTCGCGACATCGCGCGCGAATCGAAGGTGCCGGTGCTGCAAGCCCCGCCGCTGGCGCGGGCGCTCTATGCCCACGGCGAGCTCGACCGCGAGATTCCCTACGCGCTGTACAGCGCGGTGGCCCAGGTGCTGGCCCACGTGTTCCAGCTGCGCGCCGCGCTGGCCGGGCGCGCGCCCTGGCCGGCCGACCTGCCAGCGATTGCCGTGCCGCCCGAGCTCGACCCGCACAACCCCCAGGCGCAGCCCGCCACGGCTGAACCGGCATGAATGCGTTGATCCAATCCTTCCAGCAGCAGCTGCAGGCCAAGCTGGGCCCGCACGCCGGGGCCGCCAAGGCCATGGCCGCACCGATTCTGATCCTCATGGTCCTGGCCATGATGGTGCTGCCGCTGCCGGCCTTCGCGCTGGACCTGTTCTTCACCTTCAACATCGCCACCGCGCTGATGGTGATGCTGGTGGCGGCCTACATGATCCGGCCGCTGGACTTCGCGGCCTT
>DAOLLE010000463.1:0-2647 GCA_035331205.1 Burkholderiaceae bacterium | reverse complement strand
TGTCACCGACCGCCATATAGGAGCCAGGTCGAGATCGGCATATTGGAGCCAGCGGATGACCGGCATATTGGAGCCACTTCGTGATCGCCGTAATGGAGCCAGCGGCGGATCGGCGTAATGGAGCCAATCGCCGGTAGCTGAACAGCATCCCGGATCGAGCGGGCCGTCTCTACCCTTCGGGCTTTTGCCCGGAGAACTGGAGATGGCGCGCAGGAGATTCGAGATGCACCACTACCGACAAGCCCTGCTGCGCATGCGCCAGGGCGACTCTGATCGGGACCTCGCCGCGGCCAGGATCATGGGCCGGCGCAAGGCCGGTCAATGGCGCGAGGCCGCTGCTGCACAGGGCTGGCTCGATGCCGCCAGCCCGCTGCCCGACGATGCCGCCATCGCCGCCGCGCTGAGCCCCGCGCGCCGGGCCAGCAGCACCGTCTCCAGCCTGGAAGCGCACCGCGCCACCGTGGCGCGCTGGGTCGAGCAGGGCGTGGCAGGCACGGCCATCCACCTGGCGCTGCAGCGTCAGCACGGCTGGGCCGGCAGCTACTCCGCCGTCCGGCGCCTGATGGCCCATCTGCGCGCGGCCCTGCCGCCGGAGGTCACCTGCCGCCTGGAATTCGCCCCGGGCGAGGTGGCGCAGGTGGACTTCGGCGCCGGTCCGATCCTGCTCCACCCCGACGGCAAGCCCAGACGCACCTGGGCCTTCGTGATGACGCTGGCGCACAGCCGCCATCAGTACCTGGAATTCGTCTGGGACCAGACCGTGGCCACCTGGCTGGGTTGCCATCGCCGCGCCCTGGAATGGTTCGGCGGGGTGCCCGGCCGGCTCGTCATCGACAACGCCAAGTGCGCCATCACCCGGGCCTGTGCCCAGGATCCCCTGGTGCAGCGTGCCTACGCCGAATGCGCCGAGGGCTACGGCTTCAAGATCGACCCGTGTCCCCCGCACGACCCGCAGAAGAAGGGCATCGTCGAGTCCGGCGTGAAGTACGTCAAAGGCAACTTCCTGCCCCTGCGCGAGTTCCGCGACCTGGCCGACCTCAACGCCCAGGCGCGGCAGTGGGCCCTGGAGATCGCCGGGCAGCGCATCCACGGCACCACGCGCCGCCGCCCGCTGGAGCTGTTCGAGCTGGAACGCCCCCTGCTCAAGCCCTTGCCGGCCATCGCGCCGGACCTGGGCACCTGGCACCGGGTGAGCGTGCACAAGGACTGCCACGTGCAGTTCGAGCGGGTGCTGTACTCGGCGCCGTTCACCCTGGTGGGCAAGACCCTGTGGCTGCGCGCCACCGATGCCGCCGTGGCCCTGTACGAGGACTATCGGCACGTGACCACGCATGCCCGGGGCCAGCGCCCGGGCCAGCGCCTCAGCCGCCGCGAGCACCTGCCGCCCGAGGCTCAGGCCTTCTTCGCCCACGACCGGCACTGGTGCGCCGAGCAGGCCGCCGCCATCGGCCCGAACTGCCTGGCGCTGGTGCAGCGCCTGCTCGCTGACCCCATCCTGGAACGCCTGCGCGCCGTGCAGGGGATTCTGGCCCTGCTCAAGCCCTATGGGGCCGTCCGCCTGGAGGCCGCTTGCGCCCGAGCCCTGGCACACGACTCGCCGTACTACCGCACGGTGAAGACCATCCTCGGCAGCGGCGCCGATCTCCTCCCGGCGATCGAGATGGACACCCCCAGCGGCTACGCCGGCGCTACGCGCTTCACCCGGCCGGCCGCCGAACTGTTCCCCACCCCGCAGCCGACCGCGCTGCATTGACCCCCAAGGAGATGACGACCATGAACCCCGCACCCGAACTCGGGCCGCAACTCAAGCAACTGCGCCTGTCCGGCATCCTGGACTCGCTGGAGGCGCGCAACCGCGAAGCCATCCAGGGCAAGCTCGCCTACACCGACTTCCTGGCCCTGCTCATCAGCGACGAGATCGCCCGCCGCGAGCAGAAGAAGTTCAGCTCGCGCCTGCGCCGCGCACAGTTCCGCACCACCAAGACCCTGGACCAGTTCGACTTCGAGCGCCTGCCCCAGCTCAACCGCGCCCTGGTGCATGACCTGGCCACCGGCCGCTACCTGCACGAGAAGGCCCCGGTACTCATCGTCGGGCCGTGCGGGACGGGCAAGTCGCACCTGGCCCAGGCGTTGGGCCACTGCGCCGTGCGCCAGGGTGTCGATGTGATCTTCACCACCTGTGCGGCGCTGACCCAGAGCCTGAACGCCGCCCGCGCCACCGGCAGCTACGAGCGCAAGCTCGCGACGCTGGCACGGGTGCCGTTGCTCATCATCGACGACTTCGGCCTCAAGCCGCTGCGCGCACCGGCCGACGAGGATCTGCACGACCTGATCGCCGAGCGCTACGAACAGGCCGCGACCATCGTCACCAGCAACCTCGACTTCCCGGAGTGGGATCAGGCCTTCCCCGGCAACCGGCTGCTGGCCAGCGCCAGCCTCGACCGGCTGCGCCACAACGCGTACTGCCTGGTGCTCGACGGCCAGTCCTATCGCGCGCCCAGGCAGATCGCCAACCCGGGTCGGCAAGGCCCCCAGAAACCGGCAAAATAACCCCGTCCTCAACCCCCTCGGGATGCCTGTTCAGTCCACCTGATTCTGGCTCCATTACGCCGCACATCCCTGGCTCCATTACGGCGATCGGTGACAC
>DAOLLE010000462.1:0-2648 GCA_035331205.1 Burkholderiaceae bacterium | reverse complement strand
GGCCAGCCGCACCGACGGGTGCAGCGCCGCGCGGGGGTAGGCGGCCTCGTCGAGCCGGCTGCCCTCGGCCGGGCGCAGCACCGCGTCGGGCTGGCCGTTGACCGCGCGCACCGCCTGGCCGAACTCGGCCAGCGCCGAGGCGTTGATCAGGTGCACGGAGAACGCCAGCGCCACGCCGAGCGCGATGGCCAGCAGCGCCAGCAGCGTCTGGCCCGGGTGGTGGCGCCACTGGGCCCGCGTCAGCAGCAGCCACAGCGGTGGGGGCGGTGGCTGGCGCCCGGGTGCGGTGGCAGTGGGCTGGATCGGAAGGGTGGGCGGCGCGGGCATGGCTGAGCCGCGCAGTGTCGCCCAGGTCGGGCCGGCTCGCTGGCCGTCAGCTCGGGATACTGTAGTGATCCTGGGTCATCAGGTCGACGCCACAGTCCAGCGTCTGCACCCAGGCGATGAACTCCTGCACCGCTGGGCCGACCAGCGGGGCGCCGTGCTGCGGCGCGATCATGGCGATGGGAAGGCGCGAGGCCATGCGGGCCCAGAGCTTGAGCACCTTGCCGCTGGTCATGTAGCGGCGGTGGAAGGGCTCCATGTAGGGGATCGCCTCGCGCAGCGAGCGGATCGGCTGGCTCGGGTCCAGCCCCAGCGAGACGCCCAGGTCGCCCGAAAACAGGATGCGGCTGGGCGGATCCCAGAACTGGAAATTGCCCTCGGCGTGCAGGAAGTGCGCCGGCAGTGCGATCAGGTCCGCGAGCCCGATGCGAATGCGCATGCCGGCGTCGGGAATGCCGACGATGCGGCCCTCGGTCTTGCCCGGCTTGCAGAAGTGCGGCGCGAAGCGCTCCCACACCGTCGAGATGTAGACCTTGGCCGACGTGCCGGTCATCCAGCGGTCCAGCGAGCCGATGATGTCCGGATCGGCGTGCGAGGCCAGGATGGCCGACAGCCGGTTGGGGGGGAAGTGCTGCACCACCCCGAGGTACAGCGCGTGGTAGGCGAGGTTGCCGCCGGGATCGATGATCGCGCCCGTGTCGCCGTTGACGATCAGGAATTGGTTGCTCTGCACCGCCTCGCCGTGCTCGGCGTGCATGTCGGAAAACATCAGGCGTTTGCAGTCGCCCTGGCGAAACAGTTCGATCGGCATGAGGGAGTCAGCGTCGTGCCCCGCAGCGCGACAACCCGGTCGGAGGGCTTTGGGTAATCGATCACTTTGCGGTGCCGCATCGATGATGCGCTTGATCGTCGTCAATCCAGAAAACAACCTGCCGATTCGGTTGTGAAAATTCGTATCTTCGTGGCGGCGGCGCTGCAGCCGGCCGCGGGGCGGCGCACCGGTCGGTTTCAGTCGCGCTGCTCGATGCCGTGGGGCGTGAGCCACAGGCTGCGGTCGGCGCGCTCGGTGGCGGCGTGGGCGTGGGTGACGATCAGGCAGGCCGCCTGCTGCGCGCGCGCCTGACCGACCAGCAGGTCCAGGATGCGCAGCGCGGTGGCCGGGTCGAGGTTGCCGGTGGGCTCGTCGGCCAGGATCAGCGCCGGGCGGTGCACCAGCGCGCGGGCAATCGCCACGCGCTGCAGCTGCCCACCCGAGAGCTGGCGCGGGTGGCGGGCGCCGAAGCCGGGCAACCCCACCGCGTCGAGCACGCTGCCCACGCGCTGCGCCAGCGCGTCGCGGTCGCGCTGGCCCTGCAGCAGCAGCGGTAGCGCGACGTTGTCGGCCACGCTCAGGTGCGGCAGCACGTGAAAGGCCTGGAAGACGAAGCCGAGCTTGCTGCGCCGCAGCAGCGCCGCGGCGTGTTCGCTCAGGCCGCCGACGTCGTGGCCGGCGATGTGCACCGTACCGGTGTCGGGCGTGTCCAGCCCGGCGATGCAGTTCAGCAAGGTGGACTTGCCGACGCCGGACTCGCCCAGCAGGGCCACCACTTCGCCGCGGCCGACGCACAGATCGACATCCTGAAACACCGGCGTGGGGCCGTAGTGCTTGGCCAGGCCACGCACCTCGAGCAGGCCGACGGGCTCCGGGGGAGGGCGGGTCATGGGGCGGTGGGGGCGCTCGCGCCGAGCCCGGTGGGCCCGCAGCGCGCCAGCAGTGTAGCCAGGGCCTGCGGCGCGTCACAGGCCAGGGTTTCCCGCTGCGGCAGGCTGCGCAGCCAGGTGAGCTGGCGCTTGGCGAGCTGCCGCGTGGCGGCGATGCCGCGCGCGGCCAGCGTCGCCGCCGGCTCGCTGCCATCGAGCGTTTCCCAGACCTGGCGGTAGCCGACGCAGCGCATCGAGGGCAGGTCGAGGTGCAGGTCGCCGCGCGCGCGCAGGCGCCGCACCTCGTCGACCAGCCCCTCGGCCAGCATCTGCTCGAAGCGCTGGGCGATGCGCGCGTGCAGCCAGGCGCGGTCGGTGGGCTCCAGCGCGATCAGCCGGCAGGGCACGCCGGCCACGGTCAGCGGCTCGCGGTTGGCCTGGGCGGCGCGGTCGAAGCGGCCGCTGTGAAAGCTCGACAGCGGCTGGCCGCTGACCTGCCAGACCTCCAGCGCGCGCTGGATGCGCTGGGCGTCGCGCGGGGCCAGCCGGGCGGCGGTGACCGGGTCCACCTGCGCGAGCTCGGCGTGCAGCGCCGGCCAGCCGAGTGTGCGCGCGCGCGCATCGATCGCGCAGGTGGACCCGGT
>DAOLLE010000461.1:0-2656 GCA_035331205.1 Burkholderiaceae bacterium | reverse complement strand
GATGACCGAGATCACTGCATTGAGGGCACGTGCAGAAGCGAAGCTGACTAGGGCGCGTTTCAAGCCAGCATCGACTTGTGCGTTTGCGACGTCCTGCAGCGGTCGATACCATGCGGCAAGCGCCGCCAAGACGACTAGCACGGCGACGACAAGCCGCTGTAGGCTGATTATTCTCATTGTTCCTCCCGTTGGGCAGATGCTAAGTCACGGCTACGGTCATTCGTGGAACTGGCCCAGTGCCTTGAATGCGAGGCCTAACCAAACATGAGTTGGCACTCGCCCCCGCCCATGAAGGCCGGGGCGAGCGCAGGATACGGGGTGGCACACAGGGGCGCAGAGGTCGCTATACGAATGGAGGGCCCGACCCCGGCGCCTAACCGGACCCTGCCGAGTTGGCTCGCACCCCCGACTGTCGCGGAGCCACGGCGATCAACCCATCGCCGCGAACTCCAGCACCCACGGTAAGGAGACCCAGGCCGGAGCATCTGGCCTGAGGCGTCTTCCAACTCGCTGCCCCACCCGCGCACTTCGGTGCAGGGCTCGGGCGGTTTCTGGCAATGCCCCTGTGTGCCTCGGCCCACTCTACGCACAGGAGCATCCGCATGGAAGGTCTCACCCCACTTCACCGCCGCGTCGCCGGCATCGACGTGCACCGCATGCAGCACGTGGTCACTGTTCTCATCGAACAACCCGACGGCAGCATCAGCAAACTCAGCCGCGACTTCGGCGGCTTTCGGCGCGACTGCATCGCGCTGGCCGCTTGGCTGCGCGAGCTCGGCGTCGAACTCGTCGTCATGGAGAGCACTGGCATCTACTGGAAGAGCCTGTTCGCCCACCTGGAGCGCACCGGCATCCAGGCCTGGGTGGTCAACGCCCACTTCGTCAAGCACGTGCCCGGCCGCAAGACCGACATGCTCGACTCGGAGTGGCTCGCCGTGCTGGCCCGCTTCGGCCTGGTGCGCGCCAGCTTCATCCCGCCGCAGGACCTGCGCGAACTGCGCTTGGTCTCGCGCTACCGCCGCCGCGTGAGCACCACCTTGAGCAGCGAGATCAACCGCCAGCACAAGCTGCTGGACGACGCCGGCATCAAGCTCGGCGGCGTGGTCTCCGATCTGCACGGCGTCTCGGCTCGCGCCATGGTCAAGGGACTCATCGAAGGCCGCAGCCCGGCAGAACTGCTCGCGCATGCGCGCGGCGCCTTGAAGCGCAAGCTGGAGCCCTTGTTGTTGAGCCTGGACGGCGAACTCAGCCCCCGCCATCGCTTCGTGCTGGTGCAGTTGCAGTCGCACATTGAGCAGTTGGAGCGCGAACTCGCTGCGCTGGACGCCTACTTGCTCGCAGCCATGCAGCCCTACGCCTGGGCGCACCGCCTGCTGCAGACCATTCCGGGCATCGACCAAACGGCGGCTGCGCTGATCCTCATCGAGATCGGCGACGACATGCAGCGCTTTGGTGCCGCGCGCCGGCTGGCGTGCTGGGCGGCGCTCAGTCCGGGCAACAACGAGAGCGCGGGCAAGCGCAAGAGCGGCCGCACCGGCAAGGGCAACCACGTCATCCGCGCCATCCTGTGCGAGTGCGCCAACGCGGCGCGCATGAGCAACAGCAGCCTGGCCAGCCGCTTCAAGAGCTGGCTGGTGAGGAAGACCTACAAGAAGGCCATCGTGGCGCTGGCGCACAAGATGCTGCGACTGATCTACGCCATGCTCAGCAAGCGCGAGCCGTACCGCGATCCGCACATTGACTACGCGGCGCTGAGCGCCAAGAAGAACGCGCCACGTTGGATACGGCAGCTCAAAGCCATCGGCGCACTGCCCAAGCCGGACGACACCGTGCCGGCATCTTGATCCGCTGATTCCACGGGGTCGGGCCCAGCGGTTCGAATATCTCGCCAATTGGCGGGAGGGATTCATGCGTGCCTACTGCGCGGGGCCTTCACGGTAACGTGCCCGCCTGCCCATGAACGCCCCGCCACCCCCGCCCCCCGACGACATCAACGCGCTGCCCGCGGGCACGCGCTTCGGCGAGCTGGAGATCCTCAGCCTGCTGGGCAGCGGGGGCTTCGGGCTGGTCTATCTGGCGCAGGACCACGCGCTGGATCGGCGCGTGGCCATCAAGGAGTACATGCCGGTCAGTCTGGCGCAGCGTGGCAGCAACTCGCTGGTGTCGGTGCGCTCGGGCAGCATGCGCGAGACCTTCGAGCTGGGCTTGCGCAGCTTCGTCAACGAGGCACGCCTGCTGGCGCGCTTCGACCACCGCTCGCTGCTCAAGGTCTACCGCTTCTGGGAAGCCAACAACACCGCCTACATGGTGGTGCCCTACCTGCAAGGGCAGACCCTGAAGCAGTGGCGTGAGGCCCGCGAAGGGCCGCCCGATGGCGCCTGGCTGATGCAGCGCCTGCTGCCCCTGCTCGGCGCGCTGGAGGTGCTGCACGCCGAGCGCGTCTACCACCGCGACATCGCGCCGGACAACGTCTTCCTGCCGGCCGACGGCGGCGACCCCATCCTGCTCGACTTCGGGGCCGCGCGGCGCGCCATCTCCGACACCACGCAGAGCTTCACCGCCATCCTCAAGCCCAGCTACGCGCCGCTCGAGCAGTACGACGGCGCCAGCAGCCTGCGCCAGGGGCCCTGGACCGACCTCTACGCGCTGGGCGCCG
>DAOLLE010000460.1:0-2690 GCA_035331205.1 Burkholderiaceae bacterium | reverse complement strand
GCGGCTGTAGCTCAGTTGGATAGAGTACTTGGCTACGAACCAAGGGGTCGTGGGTTCGAATCCTGCCAGCCGCGCCAACCGAAACGGGTCAGTGTTCAAAAGACACTGACCCGTTTTCCTTTTCCCGCGCCAAATTGAAAAGCCCGCCTCGTCGAGGTGGGCTTTGCCATGTGGGCGGTGAGGGCTCGTCCCTGTCGGGTCGAGCGGCGATCGCCGATGGTTGCTCGTCGCGGTCAGCGCTTGGGTGCTGGGGTGTCGGGCAGCAGGCAAACCTCGGCGAACTGCAGGTCGTTGTCGCGGGCGAAGTTCATCACGAAGTCCCAGGCCATCGGTTCGATGTCGCGCAGGGCTTCGTTGACGACCACGCATTTGACGCTGCCGAAGACCTTCGGGATGCAATAGGGCGAGTAGCCGATGGCCGCGCCGATGCCGCCGGGGCTGCTGCCGCGCGGACGGAAGGACGACATCGCGCCGGCCAGGCGCTCGGCCCAGTCGCTGGGGCGAAAGGTGCGGCCGTCCCGGGTGATGCCCTGGATGATGATCTCGCGGGGAGGATGGTGCTTGGTCACGTGCAGCTGCCTTGGTCGTGCAGCCGCAGGTGGATCTGCACGTAAACCCGTATTGTGCGGCACAGCAGCAAGGGGCGTACCCGTCCGGTTCAGGCTGTGTCGCCCGGGCGCAGGGCGTCCGGCTGGGGTGCAGTGTGTCGGGGCTGGCTGTCGCCGCGCTGTCAGACCTGTCCGTACAATGGTCTGTTCCAATACAAAGAGCGCCCCGTCCAGGCTGGGGCGCGTTTTTTTTCCTTCCTGACGCCTGGCCGGAGACCTTTGCGATGACCGCTCCCGCCCCCATCGAGCAACCCCATGTGATGAAGACCTACGGTCGCCTGCCGATCGCGATGTCGCATGGCCGAGGCTGCCGAGTGTGGGACACCGAGGGGCGCGAGTACCTCGACGGCCTGGGCGGCATCGCGGTGAACACGCTGGGCCACGCGCACCCGAAGTTCGTCGCTGCGCTGCAGGAGCAGGTCGCTACGCTGATCCACTGTTCGAACTACTACCACATCCCCGGGCAGGAGACGCTGGCGGCCAAGCTGGTCGAGCTCTCGGGGCTGACCAATGTCTTCTTCTGCAGCACCGGGCTGGAGGCCAACGAGGCGGCGCTGAAGATCGCGCGCAAGTTCGGCCACGACAAGGGCATCGAGCGCCCGGAAGTCGTCGTCTACGAGAAGGCCTTCCACGGCCGCTCGATCGCCACGCTGTCGGCCACCGGCAACCCGAAGGTGCAGGCCGGCTTCGGCCCGCTGGTGGAGGGCTTTCCGCGCGTGCCGCTCAACGACATCGCCGCGCTGCGCGAGGTGATCGCCAGCCGCCCGAACGTGGTGGCGGTGTTCCTGGAGACCATCCAGGGCGAGGGCGGCATCCACGCGGTGCGCTGGGACTACCTGCGCGAGGTGCGCGCGCTCTGCGACGAGCACGACCTGCTGCTGATGCTCGACGAGGTGCAGTGCGGCATCGGCCGCACCGGCAAGTGGTTCGCCCACCAGTGGGCCGGCATCGTGCCGGACGTGATGCCGCTGGCCAAGGGCCTGGGCTCGGGGGTGCCGATCGGCGCGGTGGTCTGCGGCCCGCGCGCGGCCAACGTGTTCGGTCCCGGCAACCACGGCACCACCTTCGGCGGCAACCCGCTGTCGATGCGCGCCGGCGTCGAGACCCTGCGCATCATGGAAGAAGAGGGCCTGCTGGCCAACGCCGCGGCGGTCGGTGCCCACCTCAAGGGGGCGCTGCAGCGCGAGTTGGCCGGCGTGCCGGGCCTGGTCGAGGTGCGTGGCGAGGGCCTGATGCTGGGCATCGAGCTCGACCGGCCCTGCGGTGAGATCCTCACGCTGGCGATGCAGGCGGGCCTGCTGCTGAGCGTCACCGCCGACACGGTGGTGCGCCTGGTGCCGCCGCTGATCCTGACGGTGGCCGAGGCGGACGAGATCGTGTCGATCCTGGCGCCGATCATTCGCCGTTTCCTGGGTGCTTCGGCGGGTGGTGCGGAGAGCAAGGCCGCATGAAACCGGGGATGACGCTGATGAAACACTACCTGCAGTTCAAGGACTTCCGGGCCGAGGAATACGCCTACCTGTTCGAGCGGGCGCGGCTGATCAAGACCCGCTTCAAGAACTACGAGAAGTACCAGCCGCTGGCCGACCGCACGCTGGCGATGATCTTCGAGAAGGCCAGCACGCGCACGCGCGTGAGCTTCGAGGCCGGCATGTACCAGATGGGCGGCTCGGTGGTGCACCTGACCACCGGCGACAGCCAGCTGGGGCGCTCCGAGCCGATCGAGGACAGCGCCCGCGTCATCAGCCGCATGGTCGACATCGTGATGATTCGCACCTTCGGGCAGGACAAGCTGCGGCGCTTCGCGGCGCACTCGCGCGTGCCGGTGATCAACGGCCTGACCAACGAGTTCCACCCCTGCCAGATCCTGGCCGACCTCTTCACCTACCTGGAGCACCGCGGCACGCTGGGCCCGGACGGTGTGGATCTGGGTGCGCTGAAGGGCAAGGTGGTGGCCTGGGTGGGTGACGGCAACAACATGGCCAACACCTGGCTGCAGGCCGCCGAGATCCTGGGCTTCAAGGTGCACGTCAGCACGCCCAGCGGCTACGAGGTGGACCCGAAGCTCGCGGGCGTCGAGGA
>DAOLLE010000459.1:0-2691 GCA_035331205.1 Burkholderiaceae bacterium | reverse complement strand
GTCACCGCCGAGGTGATCGACGGCCCGCAGTCCGTGGTCTGGGACGAGGCTGAGAATCGAATGCACGTGCAAAAGGCGCTCATGGAGTACCTGTTGCTCGGGCGGATCGGCTGATCCTTCTTATCCCTCACTGCGCCTTTGCGGGCGGCTCGATGCCCAGCAGCGCGTGCACGTCCATCCCGTCCGCGCCGGGCGGGAAGCCGCGCTGCGCGAGCTCGTCCTCGATGTCGAGCAGCACCTCGCCGGTGGTGGCCGCGCCCATGCGGTCGATGCAGCGCTTGACCATCGCGTCGCGCAGGAAGACCAGGCCGCGCAGTTCCTCCCAGGCGCGCTGCTCGTGCGGCATCAGCTCCTTCGGGTCGGGGGCGGGCAGGTCCTCCAGCGCAGGGGTGAACTCGGCGCCGTGACCCGGCAGCAGGTTCAGCGCGATCACCAGGCGGGCGATGCGCTGCTCCAGGTCGCGGCAGACCGACTCGGCCCAGGTGATCATGAAGGGGTCGTTCGCATAAGGCGCCGGGCGCGGGGCCGCTGAAGTCATGGTGTGGCGGGCGCTGCGTGGCGCCCCTGGGTTCGACACCGCGCCATCCTACGCCGTTGTGCAGGAATTTGCTGCATTGCAGCATCCGTGTCCCACCCGCTGGGGTGGGGTGCCGCGCGGCCGGCCAGGGCGCAGCGGCACCGTTCGGTAGAATGCCGCGTTTTACAAGTCCAGACGGTCCTTCCGGAGGCGCGTTTTGCGCGAGGTCGGCACGGCGCGGGCGCCAACTGCGCGTTGGCCGTGGCGCCCGGTCGGCCCCGACGGGTGTGGTGCGCGAGGGGCCCCCTACAGGCGATTGAACATGACGACAGCCGACAACAGCCAGTTGCAGCGGGACGTGGCGGCCCTCCTGGTCGAGGCGCTCAACCTCGACGTGGCACCGGAATCCATCGACCCCGACGCGCCGCTGTACGGCGACGGTCTGGGCCTCGACTCGATCGACATCCTCGAGGTGGCGTTGGTCGTCTCCAAGCGCTACGGCTTCCAGCTGCGTTCGGACGACGACGACAACGTGCGCATCTTCGCCTCGCTGGCCAGCCTGACCGAGCATGTCGCTCGCCACCGGACCGTCTGAGCCGACGAGCCCGGCTGCGATGGACGAGCGTGCCCGCCTGGGGCTGATCGCGGCGGCGGTGCTCGGCTACGCCGGCCTGTCGCACTACCTCACCGCCCAGGCCGCCGGCTCGGCTTGGTCGTTGCTGGCCATTCTCGGACCGATGGTGCTGCTCGCGGGGATCGGCTTCTGGCGCAGCGGGCAGCGAGCCCTGGCTGCGGCGCTGGCGCTGGGCCTGGCTGTGCTGGCCTGGCGGCTGCAGCGCGGCGGTGACTTCGACCCCGCCTGGCTTTACCTCGCCCAGCACGCCGGCATCCATGCCGTGCTGGGCGTGGCCTTCGGCCGCACGCTGCGCCCGGGTCACCAGGCGCTGATCTCGGCGATGGCCGAGCGGGTGCACCGCGGCCTGCCGCCCGGCATGGGCGAGTACACCCGCCGCCTGACGGGGGTGTGGACGGCTTACTTCTTCGGCATGGCGCTGACCTCGCTGGGGCTGTTTGCCTTTGCGCCGCTGGAGGTTTGGTCGCTGTTCGCCAACGTGGTCACGCCGCTGGCGATGGGCGCGCTGTTCGTCGGCGAGTACGTCCTGCGCTACCGCCTGCACCCCGAGTTCGAGCGGGTGAGCCTGGTCACGGTGATCCGCGCCTACTCGGAGCACCAGCAGCGCCAAGCCGCCCCGTCGGCCATCTCGTCGGCCACCTCGTCGGCATCGGCCGATCCCGGGCGCGGCAGCGAACGATGAGCAGCGATTCCTCCCTGGCACTGCTGCAGGGCGCGCCACTGAGCGCGCCGCTGGCCTGGCGCGATGGCCGGCCGCTGAGCCGGCAGACCTACCTCGGCGACATCGCCGTGCAGGCGCAGCGCCTGCCCGAGGCGCCGGCGGTGCTGGCGATGACCGGCGACCGCTACCGCTTCGCGGTCGCGCTCGGCGCCGTGGCGCTGCGCGGCGGCCACAGCCTGCTGCCGCCCAACCACACGCCGGACATGCAGCGCCGCCTGGCGACGCTGTTCCCGACCGCCTGCGCGCTGGTCGAGCCCGACGGCGGCGAGATGCTGCTGCCGACCCTGCCCTTCGTGGAGGCGTCCGCCGAAGCGGGGGCGCCGGCCGCACCGGCCACCGAGCCGCCGCAGTTCGCTGCCGATCAGGTGCTGGCGCAGGTGCTGACCTCCGGCTCCACCGGCGCGCCGATGCCGCACCCCAAGCGCTGGGGTGGGCTGGTCGAGAACATCGCCGCCGAGGCCGAGCGCATCGCCGAGTACATGGGCCGCCCCGACCTGCAGGGTGTCACGCTGGTGGGCACGGTGCCGCCGCACCACATGTACGGCTTCGAATCGACGGTGCTGATCGCGATGCTGGGTGGTGCGGCCTTCGCGGCCGAGCGGCCCTTCTTCCCGGCCGATGTGGCGCGCGTGCTCGAGAGCGTGCCGCGCCCGCGCGTGCTGGTGACCACGCCCTTCCATCTGAAGGCGCTGATCGAGTCCGGCCTGGCGCTGCCGCCGGTGGACCTGACCGTCTGCGCCACCGCGCCGCTGTCGCCGCAGCTGGCCGCGCGCGCGGAGGCCGCGCTGGCCGCGCCGCTGATGGAGATCTACGGCTGCA
>DAOLLE010000458.1:0-2696 GCA_035331205.1 Burkholderiaceae bacterium | reverse complement strand
GCGGTGTTGGAGATGGGGATGTGGTAGTTGCGGAACACGTCCTTGACCTTCTCGCCCAGCGCGGCGCGGGTGGCCAGCCACATCAGGAGTTCGATGCCCTGGGTGCCGGTCTGCTCGACCAGTTCGTAGCCGCTGAACTGGGTGGCCCAGGCGGGGTCGTCGCCGACCAGGCTGTCCATGAACTTCAGGTCGAAGTCCTTGTTGATGAAGCCGGCGCGCTCGCCGTCGAGCTGGTGGCTCAGGCCGCCGGTGCCCAGGATCAGCACCTTCTCGTCACCGGCCCAGCTGGCCACGGCGCGGCCGATGGCTTCGCCCAGCTTCCAGCAGCGCTTGGCGCTGGGCACGGGGGCCTGCACGGTGTTGATGCACACGGGCACCACGGTGACGGGCCACTTCTGGTCCGGCCAGAGCAGCGCCATCGGCAGGGTGAAGGCGTGGTCGACCAGCATCTCCTGGCAGGTGGTGAGGTCGAACTCCTCCTCCACCAGCGATTCGATGATGTGCCAGGACAGCGGCTGGTGGCCGGTGAAGGGTGGCAGGCTGGGGATGCCCCAGCCTTCGTCGGCGTTGGTGTAGGTGGGCGCGGCGCCGATCGAGAAGGTCGGCATCTTGTCGAGGAAGAAGTTCAGGCCGTGGTCGTTGTAGACGACGACCACGACGTCGGGCTTCTGGTCGCCCAGCCACTGGCGGATGGGGTTGAAGCCGTCGAAGAAGGGCTTCCAGTACGGATCCTGCTGCTTGCCCTTGGCGATGGCGCCGCCGATGGCGGGGACGTGCGAGGTGGTGACGGCACCGATGATCTTGGCCATGAGGGTGTTCTCCGTGTTCTGTGGGTGAGGGATCAGCCGCGGGCCGCAACCAGCTTGGCCTTGAACTCTTCCTTGGTCATGCCGGTCTGCTGCGCGCCGATGTCCTGCATGTCCAGCCCAAAGATGCCGGCGAACTTGGCCAGGTAGTAGGCGTTGCCACCGGCGGCGATGAGCTGCAGCACGTTCTTGGCGCGGATCGCTGCCGCCTGCTGCTCGTTCAGGCCGTACTGGGCCATGTAGCCCTCTTCGTCGGCCAGGAAGGCGTCGCGGTTGGCCTTGGCGTTGAAGGAGAAGCACATCTTGTTCAGCGCGTAGCCCTTCATGGCCTGCTCGCTGTCGAAGATCACGGTGCCGGGGATCTGGGGCTTGTTGCTCACGGGCGGTCTCCTCGCTCGGAATCGTTTGTCGGGCATCAAGCGGTAAAACGCTTGGACGAGGACTCCAGTATTGAAGGCATCATCGTTCTGAAAAAGTCCCTTTGACTGAAAGCTTGCATGAGCCGTTTCGATCGATCCACCGAAACCCAGCCCCCCCCGCGGGCCAGCCGTGCTGCCCACCTCGACCTGGACGGCCACCTGCTGCAATTGCTGGTGGCGGTGCACGAGGAGGGGTCGATCACCCGCGCCGCCCAGCGCCTGGGGGTGACGCAGTCGGCCGTCAGCCACCTGCTGGACAAGCTGCGCGGCATCGTCGGCGACCCGCTGTTCGTCAAGTCGGGTCGCGGCATCGTGCCCACCGCGATGGCGGACCTGCTGGCGCAGCGCGCCCGGGCGCTGCTGGGCGAGCTGCGCGCCTTCAGCCTGGCGGCGGGCTTCGAGCCCGCGCGGCTGGCGGCGGACTTCACGATCGCCGCCAATGACCTGCAGCGCGACCTGCTGCTGCCCGCGCTGCTGCGCCGACTGCGCGCCGAGGCGCCGGACGTGACGCTGCGGGTGATTCCCTCGGGCGCGCCGGAGGCGGCGATGCTGCGCGACGAGAGCTGCCAGCTCGTCATCACCCCCCGCCCGCCGGACGGCAGCGACATCCTGCAAAAGCGCCTGTTCGAGGACCGCTACCGCGTCTTCTTCGATCCCGCGCAGCGCGCCGCGCCGGTGGATGCGGCCGACTACCTAGCGGCCGAGCACATCACGGTGCTCTACGAGCCGCGGCGCAGCCTCGATCTGGACCTCTGGCTGGCCGCACGCGGGGTGCAGCGCCGCCTCATCGCCAGCGTGCCGGGCATGGCCGGTCTGGCGGCGATGCTGCGTGGCGGACCCTGGCTGGCCACCGCACCCTCGTTGCTGGCCGCCGGCGCGCTGCAGGGCCTGGCCAGTTCGGACGTGCCGGTCGAGACCCCGACGATGCCGATGTACCTGGTCTGGCACCAGCGCCTGCAGGACGACCCGGTGCACCGCTGGCTGCGCGCGCACATCGAAGCGGTGGTGGCCGATGCCGGGCTGCGCGGCCCGGACGCGGCGCCCCCGACACCTCAGCCGGCCTGATCGGCCACCGTGGCTTCGGGACCCTGCTGTTGGGTGCGGAAGGCCCGTGGGCTGAAGCCGGTATGGCGCTTGAAGAAGCGGCAGAAGTAGGCCGGGTCCTCGAACCCCAGCTCGAAGGCCAGCCGCGACACCGGTGCGGCCACATGCACCAGGCGGCGGCAGGCCTCGCGGGCCAGGCGGGCGTGCAGCAGGGCCTGGGCGTTCAGGCCGGTTTCGGCGCGAACCATGCGGTTCAGGCGCTCGGTGGACAGCCCGAGCCGCTCGGCGTAGCGCGACACCGGCCAGTGCTCCAGGTAGTGCGACTCCATCAGCACCACCCAACGGGTGTAGAGGGACTGGCGGTCGGCCGAGGCGGCGCGGCGGCCCCCTTGACTGCTGTCCCGGTCCTCCCGCCGAGCCAGCTGGG
>DAOLLE010000457.1:0-2704 GCA_035331205.1 Burkholderiaceae bacterium | reverse complement strand
GCGCGCACTTCCTGCATGTTGCTCTTGAGCTTTTCGAGCAGGTCGTCGGCCGGGGCGATCGTGACCACCGGCATCTCGGCGTCGACCAGCGCCAGCGGGCCGTGCTTGAGCTCGCCGGCCGGGTAGGCCTCGGCGTGGATGTAGCTGATTTCCTTGAGCTTGAGCGCGCCTTCCAGCGCCACCGGGTAGTGCCGGCCGCGGCCCAGGAACAGGGCGTTGTGCTTGCTGGCGAAGGAATCCGCCCAGGCCATGATCTGCGGCTCCAGCGCCAGCACCGACTGCACCGCGGCGGGCAGGTGGCGCAGGTTGCGCAGGCCGGCGGCCAGGCCGGTCTCGGGGATGCTGCCGCGCTGCTTGGCCAGCACCAGCGTCAGCAGGAACAGCGCCACCAGCTGGGTGGTGAAGGCCTTGGTCGAGGCCACGCCGATTTCCACGCCGGCGTGCGTGATGAAGGCCAGCTCGCACTCGCGCACCATCGCGCTGGTGGCGACGTTGCAGATCGTCATCGTGTGCGGCATGCCCAGCGCGCGGGCGTGCTTCAGCGCGGCCAGGGTGTCGGCGGTTTCGCCGCTCTGGCTGATCGTGATGACCAGCGTGCGCGGGTCGGGCACGCTTTCGCGGTAGCGGTATTCGCTGGCGATTTCCACCGCGGTGGGCAGCTTGGCGATGCTTTCCAGCCAGTACTTGGCGGTCAGGCCGGCGTAGCTGCTGGTGCCGCAGGCCAGGATCAGCACGCGGTCGATCTGCGGGAAGATTTCGGCGGCCTTCTCGCCGAACAGCTCGGGGCCGATCGACTCGATGCCCTCGAGCGTGTCGGCGATAGCGCGCGGCTGCTCGAAGATTTCCTTTTGCATGTAGTGGCGGTAGGGGCCCAGCTCGGCCGCGCCGCTGTGCGCGTGCACCGTCTTGACCGGGCGCTCGACGCGGGCGAAGCGGTTCTCCGGCTGGCGCGCGCTGATCCAGTACTTGCCCTGCTGCAGGTCGACGACGTCGCCTTCTTCCAGGTAGATGATCTGGTCGGTCACGCCGGCCAGGGCCATCGCGTCGGAGGCCAGGAAGTTCTCGCCCTTGCCCACGCCCAGCACCAGCGGCGAGCCCTCGCGGGCGCCGACCACGCGCTGCGGCTCCTCGCGGCAGAACACCGCGATCGCGTAGGCGCCCTTGAGCTGGACGATGGCGCGCTGCACGGCATCGAACAGGTCACCTTGATAGATCGAGTCGATCAGGTGGGCGATGACCTCGGTGTCGGTCTGGCTGGTGAACTCGTAGCCGCGGGCCTTCAGGTCGGCGCGCAGTTCGTCGTGGTTCTCGATGATGCCGTTGTGCACCAGTGCGATGCGGCCGGCCTTGGCGCTCTTGGCGTCGTTGCCGGTGCCGTGGCTGAAGTGCGGGTGGGCGTTGTGTACCGCCGGCGCGCCATGGGTGGCCCAGCGGGTGTGGGCGATGCCGATCAGGCCCTCGACGCCGTCCTGCTGGACCATCGCGTCGAGCTCGGCCACGCGCGAGGTGCTGCGGCTGCGGCGCAGCTCACCGCCCTGGTGGACCGCCACGCCGCAGGAATCGTAGCCGCGGTACTCCAGGCGCTGCAGGCCCTGGATGAGGATGGGAACGATGTTGCGCTGGCTGACCGCGCCGACGATGCCACACATGGACAGAACCCCGAAGGTTGGGTGGAAGGACGCTGCGCGGGTGGCGCAGCCGATGGGCCGTGATGGTAGGCGCGATGCTGTGAAATGAATCGTCCGAATTCACGGATTGGAGCAATAATTCCTCACTGACATCGTGATACGAATGTATCGTTCGGTTCATCATTGAATTTGGAATTTTCTTGCATGACCACCGCCACGATTGTGGATGCGATTGATCTGCGTCTACTGGCCGAGCTGCAACGGGACGCCAGTCGATCGAACCAGGCGATCTCGGAGGCCGCGCACGTCTCTCCGGCCACCGGGCTGCGGCGCATCCGCCGCCTCACCGAGGCGGGGATCGTGGAGCGCACGATCGCGGTGCTCTCGCCCGAGGCGCTGGGCCACGGGTTGACCGCGATCGTCGAGGTGACGCTGGACCAGCAGTCGGCCGAGCGGCTGGCGGCCTTCGAGGCCCGGGCGGTGGCCGATGCGGGCGTGCAGCAGTGCTACCGCACCAACGGCGGGCCGGACTTCGTGCTGATCGCCCAAGTGGCCGACATGCCGGCCTACCTCGCGCTGGCCAAGCGGCTGTTCACCGACGATGCCAACGTGCGCAACGTGCGCTGCTTCTTCAGCGTGCACCGCGCCAAGGCGGGGCTGGGGATCACGCTGCCCGCGGTGGCGAGCCAGCCCGGCGCGGGCGGCTGAAACGGCCCGGGCGACTGGAAGGGCGGGCGGGTCAGCCGGCTGGCCAGAGCCACCAGACGGCGGCGGCCAGCAGCAGCGCCACCGGCAGCAGGGGGGCGAGGCGCTGCCAGCGTCGGCGCAGCCGCCCGGCCGTGTTCTGCGGTGCGATGCGCGCCAGCCACTGCCGTTCGCGCGCCAGCCAGGCGTCGTAGACCGCCTTGCGCAGCGGATCGCTCAGCACCTCGGCGGCCAGACGGCGGTCGCCTGCAGAAGCGCTGGAGGCAGCGTGCGCGGCCGCCTGCAGCCGCTGCAGCGCGGCGGCGATGGCGACGGCGTCGGCCTGCTCGCCCAGGCCGAGCAGCGCGTAGTGGGTTGGCTCCAGCGGCAGG
>DAOLLE010000456.1:0-2705 GCA_035331205.1 Burkholderiaceae bacterium | reverse complement strand
GCAGGCGGCGCTGGCGCTGCACGCGGCGGGGCTGGACGCGGCGGCCTGGCGGCAGTTTCCCACCTGGGCGGCTCAGGGTCAGTCGCAGCCGGTGGCGGCCTGGCCACTGCCGCTGCTGGTCGATGCGCTGGCCAAGCTCTGCCACGACCGTGCACTGGTCAGCCTGGGGCTGCCGGCGCGCTACTTTCCGCAGGGCGATGTCCGCCCCGGTGATGTGGACGCGCTGACGCGCCAGGCGGCCGAGCTGCGCCGTCGTGCCCGCGTCAGCGACCACCCCTTCAGCGCCGCGCTGGCCGCCGAGGCGCTGATGCTGCAGGCGCGCGCGTGAGTGGCGGCGTCCGACGCCCGTGCGCCGGACCCGGTCCGGCCCGATAAACTCCCGGTCATGAACGAGCCCGCCGCACGCAACTTTTCCAACAGCTCGCTCGGCGGCGCCGGTCCGGCGCGGCCCAGCGTGATCCAGCTGGTGTTTCGCGAGAAGGGCGCGCTGTATGCCGCCTACATCCCGCTGTTCGCGGAGGGCGGCCTGTTCGTGCCGACCACGCGCGATTACAAGCTCGGCGAGGACGTCTACCTGCTGCTGACGCTGCCGGACGACCCGCAGCGCTACCCGGTGGCCGGCAAAGTGGCCTGGCTGACGCCGGCCAATGCCTCCGGCGGGCGCACCCAGGGCGTGGGCGTGCGCTTCCCGGGCGACGAGAAGACCCGGGCGCTGCGCGTGCGCATCGAGGAGATGCTCGGTACGAGCATCCAGTCGGCCAAGCCGACGCAGACGATTTAACCCCCCGTTGCGGCTGACGCCGTCCCAGCCATCCGGCCTGCAGGCCGGACGTCCTTCGCAGGCCGAAAGCCGTCCGCATGGACGCCTTTCCGTCCCACTCAGCCCCCTCAGGGGGCGCAACCAGCGGACCGGCTCGGCCGGAGCCACGGTTGCTGCTGGATAGACGTGACGGTGCGACCGACTTAGTTTTCAATGATGTTCATCGATTCCCACTGCCACCTGAGCTTTCCCGAACTGCAGTCGCAGGTGCCGGAGATCCTGCAGCGCATGAGCGAGGCGCAGGTGGACCAGGCCATCTGCATCTGCACGCGCATGGAGGAGTTCGACACGGTGCATGCGCTGGCGATGGCGCACGACCGGCTCTGGGCCACGGTGGGCGTGCATCCGGACACCGAGGACGGCCAGGAGCCGACGGTTGACGAGCTGGTCGAGCGCGGCCGGCGACCCCGCGTGGTGGCGGTGGGCGAGACCGGGCTGGACTATTACCGCCTGAACGGCCGCAGCCTGGCCGAGATGGAATGGCAGCGTGAGCGGCTGCGCGTGCACGTGCGCGCGGCGCTCGAGTTGGGCCAGCCGCTGGTGATCCACACCCGCAGCGCGGCCGAGGACACGCTGACCATCCTGCGCGAAGAGGGGGCCGAGCGGGTGGGCGGCGTCTTCCACTGCTTCACCGAGACCCAGGCGGTGGCCGATGCGGCGCTCGACATGGGCTTTCACATCTCGTTCTCGGGCATCCTGACCTTCCGCAATGCGCAGGACCTGCGCGACGTGGCAGCGCGTGTTCCGCTGGAGCGCTGCCTGATCGAGACCGACAGCCCCTATCTGGCACCCATGCCCTACCGTGGCAAGCTCAATACGCCGGCGCTGGTGCCGCACGTGGCGGTGGAGCTGGCGAAGGTGAAGCAACTCGATGTGGCAGAAGTCGCAAACGTGACCACCGCGAACGCGCGGCGGCTGTTCCGCCTGCCGGCTGTTTCGGCCAGCGCTGCAGCGGCCGGCTGAGCGGGCGATCCCAGGGTTGGATCAGCCAACCCCTTGATGGGAAAAGGATTTTTCGCAGTCGGGTTTGGCGGACGTGGGCGCTGACGGGCTGCCCACCGGCCTGAGGGGGATGGCGCGCCGACGCGCGTGTCAGGCAAATTCGGACACGGTTTTTCGTTTTTGGGCCACTGTTGCTCGGGGGGCGGTCTTTCTACATTGGAGCCATCCCATCCAGCCACGTACCCAGGAGCTCGCCATGAAGTCCACCACCGTCGCCAGCGTTCATCCCTTCGCCATGATGCTGAACCCCGAAGCGGTGCTGCAGGCCGTGGAACGCTCGGAGCGCATGCAGCGTCTGCAACGCCGCGTCTGCCGCCCGCTGGACAAGCCGCTGATCCCGCGCATCTCCGACCTGCAGGCCTTCGACCAGGCCATCGACGAGGACGACAGCGAGATCGATCTGCCGGACGACGACCAGGCGGTCTGACCGGTCGGTGCGGCGACCCCTGCGGTCAGCCGAACCGGTGCGCCGTGCTACAAACGCCGATCCCGCGCTGAGCGCCCTCACGGGCTTCGATGGCGCCTCCCGCCGTCCCGCTGGCAGTGCGGGGTTGCGACGAAGGATCGGTGATGACCGTCAGAACCCTTTTGAAGATGGGAGACCCGCGCCTGCTGCGGGTGGCCCGCCCGGTGCAGCGATTCGGCACGCCCGAGTTGGCTGCGTTGCTCGACGACTTGCGCGACACGATGGCCGACGCCCAGGGCGTGGGCCTGGCCGCGCCCCAGATCGGGGTCGACTTGGCCGTCGTGATCTTTGGCTTCGAGCGCAGCGAACGCTACCCCGACGCGCCGGCCGTGCCGCAGACGGTGCTGATCAACCCGCGCATCACGCCCCTGGCGGACGACGAGGAGGAAGGCTGGGAGGGCTGCCTCTCGGTGCCGG
>DAOLLE010000455.1:0-2712 GCA_035331205.1 Burkholderiaceae bacterium | reverse complement strand
GCGTGTGCTCTCTCCACATCACGGAGATCACATGTCCCCATCCAGCCAGGGTGGCTACACCCTTTCCTTGCCGGGCTTCGACACCGAAGCCCCCGCATACCCAGACCTGTTCGCTGAAGCTGCGGAGGCCCCTGCCGCTGCGGTCGATGTTCAAGCGGTCGTGGAAGTGCAGGTCCCCAAGGCATGGCGCCCCGCCATGTCCGCCGCGGCCCACACCGCGCAGTTGGTCGAGTGGCCGACATGGGACGACGAAGCCCTCGCCCACATCGAAGGCCAGGCCACCAAGTTCGAGGCCAACGTTTTGGCCATCAACGTGCTCCGGTCGATCGAGAGCGAAGCCAGGCCGGCGAGCGCCAGCGAACGCCGCGCCCTGCTGCGCTACACCGGCTGGGGCGGCATCCCGGCGAGTTTCAACGACGAGGGCCGGGATCCAGCCTGGGTCGAGCGCGCCGGTCGCCTGCGCCAGTTGCTCTCGGCCGACGACCACGACTCGGCGCGGGCATCGGTCAACAACAGCCACTACACCGATCCGCTCGTCATCCACTGGATCTGGGCGGCCCTGCGCCGCCTGGGTTTCCAGGGCGGCAACATCCTCGAACCGAGCGCAGGCACCGGGCACTTCCTGGGCTGCATGCCGGCCGACATTGCCCAGCGCAGCCGCGTCACGGCGATCGAGCTGGACCGCATCTCTGGCCGCATCCTTCGCAGCCTCTACGGGGCATGCGGAGTTGAAGTGCGGATCGGCGGCTTCGAGGCTGCGACCTTGGCCGAAGGAACCTACGACCTCATCCTGTCCAATGTCCCGTTCGGCCGCTACGGCGTGCTGGACAACCGCAACCGGCCTTACAGCCGAGCCAGCATCCACAACTGGTTCGTCGGCCGGGCGCTCGATGTGCTCCGCCCTGGCGGCCTGGTGTGCTTCATCACCTCGACCTACTTCCTGGACGAGAGCGATGCCGGCATGCGCGCACACGTGGCATCCGAAGCCGACCTGGTCACCGCGTTCCGACTGCCCTCGGGCACGTTCGAGCGTATCGCGTCGACCAGCGTGCAGGCCGACCTGGTCGTGCTCAGAAAGCGCGCGCCGGGAGACGCGGCAGCCGCAGCCGACTGGCTCGACCTGGACTACGTTCCCAAGCCGATGCTGCGTGAAGGCTGCCACGAGCAGTACCTGCGGATCAACCGTTGGTTCGTGCGCCATCCGGAGCATGTGCTGGGTCGCATCGACCGGGTCAGCAATGGCTTCCAGGCCGTGCCGACGGCCATGCTCGATGGAGACCTCGATTCCGCGCTGCTCGGCGCCCAGGCCCTGGTGCCCAAGGGCGCGTACAGCGTGCAACCCAAGGCCCCCGCCAGAACAACCCGGGACATCGTGCCGGCACCCGCTGGCACGCGGCCGGGATCGCTCGTGGTCAGCGAAGGCCGCATCGGCATCGTGGAGGGCGATCACGTCGTGGACCTGCACGACCGCCTCAACGCCACGGTCCGGCAACGAATCGCCGGCATGGTGGACATCCGCGATCGGGCTCGCGCGTTGCTCAGCGCACAGCTGGGCGCCACGACGGATCAGGCGCTGATCGAACTGAGACGACGTCTGAACCAGAGCTACGACCGGTTCGTGGGCAAGCACGGCTACCTGTCCTCCCGTGCGAACGCCCTCGCCTTCCGGCGAGACCCGGACTATCCGCTGCTCCTGTCCCTGGAGCACTACGACGAAGAGGAAGAAGTGGCCACCAAGGCCGCGATCTTCTCGAAGCGAACGGTCTCGCCCGTCCGCGAGGCCACGGTCGCCGAGCATCCCGACGAGGCACTCGCCCTGTCGATGCAGTGGAAGGGCCGGGTCGATCCCGACTACATGGCCCGGCTGCTGCGGGCCACGCCCGAAGACGCCCTGGCGGACTTGTCCGCGCGCGGCATGATCTACCTGAATCCCGAGGGCGACCGGCACGAGCCGGCCGACGAGTACCTCTCCGGCAACGTGAAGCGCAAGCTGACCGTGGCCCTCGCCGCTGGCGACGCCTACAGGGCGAACGTGGCGGCACTGGAGAAGGTGATCCCCGAGGATCTGCCGCCAGGCGACATCGCGCTGCGACTGGGTGCGGTCTGGGTGCCGGCCGACGTGGTCGAGGCCTTCATCAAGGAGGTGCTCGGCCTGCAGGACACCGCCGTGCGCTACCTGGCGGTGGCCGGCACCTGGTCGGTGACCTTCAACGACTGGGCGGCCCGACAAAGCGTCGCGTGCATCCAGGAGTACGGCACGCGGCGCATGCACGCGATCGACCTCGTGCAGCATGCGCTGAACGTGCAGACACCCACGGTGCGCGACCCGCACCCCGAGAAGGACGGTGCCTACATCGTCAACAAGGAAGAGACGCTCGCGGCGCGGGAGAAGCTCGGCTTGATCCGGGACCGCTTCGCGGCATGGGCCTACGAGGACGCTCCGCGGCGCGAGCGGCTGTGCAGGATCTACAACGACCTGTTCAACTGCATCCGCCAGCGGGAGTTCGACGGCTCGCATCTGAAGCTGCCGGGCTTTTCGCAGTGCTTCGAGCTCCACGCGAGTCAACGCAACGCGATCTGGCGCGTCGTGCAGTCCGGCAACACCGGGCTGTTTCACGCGGTGGGCGCCGGCAAGACGGCCATCATGGTGGCCGCGAGCATGGAACTGCGCCGTCTGGGCCTGGCCAACAAGCCGGCCCACATCGTGCCGAA
>DAOLLE010000454.1:0-2739 GCA_035331205.1 Burkholderiaceae bacterium | reverse complement strand
AGCCGGGCCAGGTCGAGCAGGTCGTCGACGTGCTTGAGCAGCGTCGCCGCGCTGCGCCGCACCAGCTGGAGCTGGCGCCGTTGCGGCTCGGTCAGGTTGGCGCCGTGGGCCAGCAGCTCGTCGGTGGGCCCCAGGATCAGCGCCAGCGGGGTGCGCAGCTCGTGGCTGACGTTGGCGAACAGGTCGCTCTTGAGCTGGTCCATCTGCCGCACGGTGTCGAGCAGGCGCTGCAACTCGGCGTTCTTGCGCGCCACCTCGGCCTCGGCCAGCTTCTTGGCGGTGATGTTGCGGCCCTCGGCGAGCAGGAAGGCCACCCGCCCGCGGTCGTCGCGCACCGGCAGCAGCGAGAAATCGACCACGATGGTGCGGTCGCCCGCCGCCTCGCCGTAGACCTCCAGGTCGCAGCGGATGAACTCACCGCCGCGCGCACGGCGCACGAAGTCGCGCTGCTGTTCGATCGACTCGCGCGAAACCTGGAACCAGCGCGCCTCCCAGAACGGCCGGCCGCGGATGTCCTCCAGCCGCAGACCGGCGCCTTCCAGCGCGGCGCGGTTGATTTCCAGCGTGCGGCCCTCGGCATCGAGCAGGCCGACGAACTGGTACATCGCATCGAGCACGATGCGGGCGAGCTTCTCGCGCTGGGTCTGCGCACCATCGCTCGCGCTCAGCGTGACCGCGCCGACGCGCAGCGGGGCGCTCGGCCAGGGGGCCGACAGGCCAGGGTCCACGCAGGGTCTCCTCGTTGCAGGGACGTGGGCGGCGACGGCGAAACGTCCGCTCACAAAATCTCGATATTCAGTCGCTGAGCTTGCCAGCTTCGGACGCTCCCGACAATCCGGCGAAGAGCGGATCAGAAATTCACCATTTGATGAAATTCGAGTCGATAGCCCTCACCAATTGATAAATTGGTGCACTGCAGCGGGAGAAAGTACCGAAGTGGGCCCGACCGATGACCGCCTCAATCGGCCCCACCGAGGCCCTCATCCTTCGGTGTTTACCCTTGAATTATCGAGATTTTGTGAGATCGGGGCAGGGCCGGGCAAGGTCATTGCAATGGCAGCCGCCATGCAAGCGCCCGCCCCCTTCGATCCTGCCCGCCGCTTCGTCCGCATCGTCGACGAGCGGCCCGATGGCATGGTCGAGTTTCACTTTGCCGTCGGCGAGCCGGAACTGTTCGTCGAAATGATGCTGCCGCGCTCCGCCTTCGAGGACTTCTGTGCCCACCAGGGTGTGCGGCCGACCCGCGATGTGCTGCTGCCGGCCGAGAGCGGCGGCGAGGGGCAGCACTGGACGCTGCACGACGCGCGGACCCAGCGACTGGACCGCCACAGCGAGGCCGACGCCGATCCGCCGGCCGACCCTGCGGCCCGCTGAGCCTCCCGGCGTCAGGCGCCGACGCTTGCCACCCGATCCCCGACCGAAGCCTCCGAGGAGACAACCCACCATGCAGATCGACCTCCGTACCGTCAGCATCACGCCGCTGCGGCAGACCTTCGACCACATTGCTGCCCGTCTCGGTGGCGACAAGGCCGCCTCGCGCTACATCGAGGCGACGATGAACGTCCAGGCGGACGCCAACTTCCACTACCGGCCGACCTGGGACCCGGAACACGAGATCTTCGACCCCTCGCGCACGAAGATCGTCATGAAGGACTGGTACGCCTTCAAGGACCCGCGCCAGCTCTACTACGGCACCTACACGCAGGCCCGGGCGCGCATGCAGGAGACCGCCGAGGCGGACTTCGAGTTCGTCGAAACCCGTGGGCTGTCCGACAGCTTCGACGACGCCGCGCGCCGCACTGCGCTGGACTTCTACGTGCCGCTGCGCCACGTGGCCTGGGGGGCCAACATGAACGGCGCCTCGATGTGCGCCTACGGCTACGGCACCGCGATCACCCAGGCCTGCCTCTACGCCGGCATGGACCAGCTGGGCATCGCCCAGTACCTCACCCGCCTTGGCCTGCTGATGGGCCAGCCCGGTGACCTGGAGGCCGGCAAGCAGGCCTGGATGGAGGCGCCGGCCTGGCAGGGCCTGCGCCGCTACGTGGAAGACACCCTCGTGCTCAAGGACTGGTTCGAGCTCTACGTCGCGCAGAACGTGGTGCTCGACGGGCTGCTCTTCGCGCTGGCCTACGGCGAGGTGGACAAGGCGCTGAGCGCCAAGGCGGGCCCGACGGTGTCGATGCTCACCCGCTTCCAGGCCGAGTGGTTCCAGGACCACTGCAAGTGGGTCGACGCGGTCCTGAAGACCGCGGCGGCCGAAAGCGCCGAGAACAAGGCGCTGCTGCAGGGCTGGATCGCCACCTGGCGCGCTCGCGCCAGCGAGGCGCTGGCGCCGCTGGCCAGCCTGGCGCTGGGTGATGGCTCCGCCGCGGCGATGGACCGCATCAACGCCCAGCTGAATGCCCGCCTGACCAAGGCCGGGCTGGCGGCCGCCTGAACCCGACACCCACCGCTACGGAGACCCCCGAATGTCGAACGTCTTCATTGCGTTCCAGAGGAACGAAGAGACCCGCTGCATCGTCGACGCCATCCTGGCCGACAACCCCAATGCCACGGTCAACGAGCAGCCCGCCATGGTGCGCGTCGACGCGCCGGACCGCATGGTCATCCGGCGCGAAACGATCGAGGAGCAGATCGGTCGGTCCTTCGACCTGCAGGAGATGCACATCAACCTGATCACCCTGACCGGCCACATCGACGAGACCGACGACGAGTTCTCGTTGTCGTGGAAGAACT
>DAOLLE010000453.1:0-2787 GCA_035331205.1 Burkholderiaceae bacterium | reverse complement strand
AGGACGGCGGCTCGGCCAAGCGCTTCGTGCTGCTGGGCACCGACTACGTCTACCCGCGCACCACCAACAAGATCCTGCGCGCCTTCCTGCACTCCAAGGGCATCAGCGATGCCGACATCATGGAGGAGTACACCCCCTTCGGCCACTCCGACTACCAGTCGATCATCGCCAAGATCAAGAAGTTCGCTTCCGAAGGCAAGAAGACCGCCGTGGTCTCGACCATCAACGGCGACTCCAACGTGCCCTTCTACAAGGAACTGGGCAACCAGGGCCTGAAGGCGACCGACGTGCCGGTGGTGGCCTTCTCGGTGGGTGAAGAAGAGCTGCGCGGCGTGGACACCAAGCCGCTGGTGGGCCACCTGGCCGCCTGGAACTACTTCATGTCCATCAAGGGCCCGGCCAACACCGAGTTCGTGAAGAAGTGGAGCGACTACGCCAAGGCCAAGGGCATCGCCGGCCACAAGGACAAGCCGCTGACCAATGATCCGATGGAAGCCACCTACATCGGCATGCACATGTGGGCCCAGGCCGTGACCAAGGCCAAGTCCACCGACACCGACAAGGTGATCGCCGCGATGGCAGGCCAGACCTTCCAGGCCCCGGGCGGCTTCATGTCCACGATGGACCCGAAGAACCACCACCTGCACAAGCCGGTGTTCATCGGCGAAGTCAAGGCCGACGGCCAGTTCAACGTGGTGTGGAAGACCAAGGGCCCGGTCAAGGCCCAGCCCTGGAGCCCGTTCATCCCCGAGAACAAGGGCAAGAAGGACGAGCCGGCGGCCAAGTGACCACCCCCCGTTGCGGCTGACGCCGCTCCCCCCTCAAGGGGGGCGACGCGAGTGGACCGGCGAAGCCGGATCCACCGCGCCTGCTGGAAGGCGCGGGCGGCAGTCGCCGACCCGCGCTTTTTTCTGACCGAAAGTTCCGCGCGATGCGACGCTTGCTTTTGACCCTCTGCCTCTTCCTGGGCGTACTGATCGCACCCGGGACGCGGGCGCTGACGCCCGAGGACGCCGCGGCCATTGCCGCGGGTGAGACCGACGACCGCATCGCGGCGCTGAACAAGGCGGCCGCCCAACCCGACGCCGCGCTGGCTGCCTTCGTGCAGGCGCTGCTCGACGATGGCGTGAAGGTCGCTGGCGGCAAGGCCTACCAAACCATCGGCGGCAAGACCAGCCTGGCGGGCAGTGGCACCGCGGCTGCGGTGCCGGCCGATGCCGAGGACGTGGTCAACAACAACCGCATGCGCGGCGCGCTCGAAGCCGCGCTGGGCACGCTCAAGCTCGTGTCGCCCGACGCCGCCGTGCGCCGCGCCGCGCTGACCGAGCTGGCCAAGCAGCAGCTCGACGAGGCCCAGCTGCCACTGATCGAGAAGGCCTACGCTGCCGAAACCGACGCGGCACTCAAGGGCCAGCTCGAGCGCATGCGCGCCACCATCCTGATCACGTCGACCGACAAGACTCGGCGACTCGAAGCGGCCAAGTCCCTTGCCGCCAGCCAGGAGGCCTCGGTCAAGAGCCTGCTGCAGGAACGCCTGGCCCCAGGCGCGGAATCCGATGCGGAGGTGCGCGGTGCGTTGCAGGCCGCCGTTGGCGCTGTCGAAGGCCGGCTGGCCTGGGGCGAGCGCGTGGGCGTGCTGTTCACCGGCATCAGCCTGGGCAGCATCCTGCTGCTGGCCGCGCTGGGCCTGGCCATCACCTACGGTCTGATGGGCGTGATCAACATGGCCCACGGCGAGCTGATGATGATTGGCGCCTACGCCACCTACGTGGTGCAGAACCTGTTTCGCCAACATCTACCCGGCGCCTTCGATTACTACATCCTGGTCGCCATTCCTGCGGCCTTCCTGTGCTCGGCGCTGGTAGGTGCGGTGCTGGAGCGCAGCGTGATCCGCTGGCTGTATGGCCGCCCGCTGGAGACGCTGCTGGCCACCTGGGGCATCAGCCTGGTGCTGATGCAGGGTGTGCGCAGCCTGTTCGGCGCGCAGAACGTGGCGGTGGAGAACCCGAGCTGGCTGTCGGGTGGCGTGGCGCTGTTCTCGAACCTCACCCTTCCCTACAACCGCCTGGCCATCCTGGTGTTCGCCGCCGCGGTGCTGGCCGGCGTGGCGCTGCTGATCGCCAAGACCCGCCTGGGCCTGTTCGTGCGCGGCGTGACGCAGAACCGCCGCATGGCCGCCTGCATGGGCGTGAACACCGCCCGCGTGGACACCTACGCCTTCAGCCTGGGCGCGGGCATCGCCGGGCTGGCCGGCTGTGCGCTCAGCCAGGTCGGCAACGTCGGCCCGGACCTGGGCCAGGGCTACATCGTCGACAGCTTCATGGTCGTGGTGCTGGGTGGCGTCGGCCAGCTGGCCGGCACGGTCTACGCCGCGCTGGGCCTGGGGCTGATCAACAAGTTCCTCGAAGGCTTTGCCGGTGCGGTGCTGGCCAAGATCATGGTGCTGGTCTTCATCGTGGTCTTCATCCAGAAGCGCCCGCAGGGGATGTTTGCCATGAAGGGCCGCTCGGCGGAGTCTTGAACCATGAGTGCCGTCTTGAACGCTTCCACTGACTTCTCGCTGCAGCCGCGCCGCGGCCTGCTGCTCGGCATCCGCGGCTGGACTGGCGTGGTCGCCGCGCTGGTCACCGTCGCAGTGCTGGTACCGGTGCTCAACCTGCTCGTGCCGGACGGCTCTGCGCTGCACCTGGGCGACTACTACGTCGCGCTGGTCGGCAAGATCATGTGCTACGCCATCTGCGCGCTGGCGATGGACCTGATCTGGGGCTACACCGGCATCCTCAGCCT
>DAOLLE010000452.1:0-2812 GCA_035331205.1 Burkholderiaceae bacterium | reverse complement strand
AAGGCGGTCTCGCGCTCGATCACCACCACCTCGCGTCCGTCGCGGGCGAGGCTGTATGCGCAGGCGAGGCCGACCACGCCGGCGCCGATCACGACGGTATCGACGGTTTCCATGGGGCTGGGATGGCTGGACGCGTGTGCGCGCGCTGGCCGGAAGGGTTGCGGAGCGGCGGTTGTAGCAGATCGCCCACGCGCCGGGGAAGAGGGGGAATCCCCGGGATAGACCCCTGGGGTCGCCCGTGCGCAACCGCCGCTGCGCGGGATTCGAAGTGCGCAAGTGGCGGCCGGCGAGGTTCGCCTATCAGGGAAAACGCCGAGCACCGCGGTGGTGCGCTGCGGGCGGGGGTGTTGTTAAAGTGTGGCTGTCCATCGATGGGCAGATAATCGATATTTATTCCAAGGAGGAGTCATCGATGAAGTCCCTGATCCGCAAGTGTGCCCTCGGCACCGTGTTCGTCGCCATGACCACCGCGGCCACGGCCGCCACCTTCGTGAACGTGCTGACCGGCGGCACCAGCGGGGTGTACTACCCGCTCGGCGTCACCCTGTCGCAGCTCTACGGCGAGATCATCCCCGACAGCAAGGTCCAGGTGCAGGCCACCAAGGCCTCGGCGGAGAACCTCAACCTGCTGCAGGCGGGCCGTGGCGAGATCGGCTTCTCGCTTGCCGACTCGGTGTCCGACGCCTGGAAGGGCAACGCCGATGCGGGCTTCGCCAAGCCGCTCGACAAGCTGCGTGCGATCGCCTCCGTCTACCCCAACTACATCCAGATCGTCGCCCTGGCCGACGCCGACGTGAAGACGCTCGCCGACCTCAAGGGCAAGCGCATCTCGGTCGGTGCGCCGCGCTCGGGCACCGAGATCAACGCGCGCGCCATCCTGAAGGCCGCGGGCCTCTCCTACGCGGACTTTGCCAAGGTCGAATACCTGCCCTTCGGCGAATCGGTCGAGCTCATGAAGAACCGCCAGATCGACGTCACCCTGCAGTCTGCCGGCCTCGGCGTGGCGGCGCTGCGCGACCTGTCGGCGGCGGTGAAGGTCAACTTCGTCCCGGTCCCCGCCGAGGTGGTGGCCAAGGTGGGCGACCCCGCCTACCGTGCGGCCGCGGTCCCCGCCAACACCTACGAGGGCCAGACCGCCGAGGTGCCGACGGTGGCGATCAACAACCTGCTGGTGACCAACGACAAGGTCTCCGACGAGGTCGCCTACCAGATGACCAAGGGCATCTTCGACAACCTCGAGCGGCTGGGCAACTCGCACTCCGCCGGTCGCCAGATCAAGCTCGAGAAGGCGGTCGAAGGCCTGCCGATCCCGCTCCATCCGGGTGCGGAGAAGTTCTATCGCGAGAAGGGCCTGATCAAGTAAGCCCTCGTTCCGTCGCCCGGGCGCGCATCGCCGCGTCCGGGCGGGTCGTGCCGCCCCCTTTCCGGAACCGCCATGAGCTCCTCCGTCCATTCGCCCGTCGCCGAGGCCGGCAAGGGCATGCTGCGCGTCGTCTTCTACAGCGCGATCCTGTTCTCCGTCTTCCAGCTCGTCACCTCGGCGTTCAGCCCGCTGTCGAGCACCGTCGTGCGCGCGCTGCACGTCGGCTTCCTGCTGCTGCTGAGCTTCCTGCTCCATCCCTGGCAGGGCGGGCAGGGGCGCACCAGCCTGGCGACCAAGGTCATCGGCTTCGGCGCGCTGCTGCTGTCGGGCTATCACTGGATCTACGAGGCCGACCTCGTGCAGCGTGCCGGTGAGCTCACCCAGGCCGACATGGTGGTGGGCGTCGTCACGCTGGTGCTGGTGTTCGAGGCTGCACGCCGCATCATGGGGCTGGCGCTGCCGCTGATCTGTCTCGGCTTCCTCGCCTACGCCCTGTTCGGCGAGTACCTCCCGGGCGAGCTCGCCCACCGCGGCTATGGGCTGGACCAGGTGGTGGGCCAGCTCGCCTTCGGCACCGAGGGCATCTACGGCACGCCGACCTACGTGTCCTCGTCCTACATCTTCCTGTTCATCCTGTTCGGCGCCTTCCTCGAGCAGGCGGGCATGATCGACCTGTTCACCAACTTCGCCCTCGGCACCGTCGGCCACACCAAGGGTGGCCCGGCCAAGGTCGCGGTGGTGTCGTCCGGGCTGATGGGCACGATCAACGGCTCGGGGGTGGCCAACGTGGTCACCACCGGCCAGTTCACCATCCCGCTGATGAAGAAGTTCGGCTACACGCCGGCCTTCGCCGGCGCGGTCGAGGCCACCAGCTCGATGGGCGGGCAGATCATGCCGCCGGTGATGGGCGCGGTGGCCTTCATCATGGCCGAGACGATCAACGTGCCCTACGTCGAGATCGCCAAGGCGGCGGCGATCCCCGCCATGCTGTACTTCTTCACCGTGTTCTGGATGGTCCACCTCGAGGCCGGCCGCGCCGGGCTGAAGGGGCTGCCGAAGGAGGAGTGCCCCGACCCGTGGGTGGCGATCCGCGCGCGCTGGTACCTGCTGCTGCCGCTCGTCGGCCTGGTCTACCTGCTCTTCGCCGGCTTCACGCCGATGTTCGCCGGCATGGTGGGCCTGGCGCTGACCGTGGTGCTGCTGTTCGGCAGCAGCCTGGCGCGTCATCTCAACGGCACCTCGCTGCGCCTGCTGTTCTGGATCGTGCTCGGCCTGGCCTGCTCGGCCTTCGCCAAGGTCGGGATCATCTCGGTGGTCGCGGTGGTGGCGGTGCTCGCGGTGCTGCTCGCGCCGCGCGCCGATGGCCGCCACACCCTGCGCCTGGCGGTGAGGGCGCTGGTGGACGGCGCGCTGCACGCGCTGCCGGTGGGCGTGGCGTGCGCGCTGGTG
>DAOLLE010000451.1:0-2857 GCA_035331205.1 Burkholderiaceae bacterium | reverse complement strand
AATCATAACCGAAATGAATTCGGGTTCGCAAGAGGAAAGGAAGAAAAGTTTCTGGACCAGCCCATGCCGGGCTTCAACGGTCCGGCTCGGACTCGTCGTTGAGTGCGTGAAGCAGGGCCGTCATATCCACCTTTGCACGGCGCGCGTCCACGGGGCGCAGCACCCCTTCCTTGCGAAGAGACGACACGACGCGGCTGGCCGTCTCGAAAGTCAGGGCCAGCATCGCCCCCATCTCCTGGCGGGTGGGCAGCCAGATCATGCCGTCGGATTCACCGTATTCACTCAATTTCAGCAAGAGCCTGAGCATGCGGTGGCGGGCGGTGCCGCGCGTCAACTCGGTGAGCCATTCCTCCGAATCGTCGAGGGCGCGCTGCCAGCGCTTCATCAGGTCGAGCGAGACATCCACGCGCGTCGGCAGCAGGTCGTCGATCAGCGCCCGAGGAATCCGACAGGCCTCCAGTTCGGTGCAGGCCACCGCGTCGGCCGCGTAGGTCTGACCCAGGACCGCCTCGATGCCGACCAGATCGGTGCGCCCAGCCAGGCGCAGGATGCGACGCTCGCCCGCGTGGCTGCTGCGCTCCAGGCGCAAAACGCCCTTGCGGATCGTGAACAGCGAGGCTCCAGGGCCTTCGGCGGAGTAGAGGTGCTGGCCGGGTTCGAGGGTGATGCTGGCGATTTGGTGATGCAGGCGATCCAGCCCGGCTTCGTCCAGGGCCCCGAAGAGCGCGAAATGGCGCACGCTGCATTCTGAACAGACCAGCGTCTGGGGGTCGTAGATCGAGTCCGCGTCGCGGACCGGTCGCAATGGGATGACGGGGGCGGTTCGAGCCATGGCCTCGCGGCGGCCCCGAGGGCCGCGGACTTCCGAATCGTGAGGAGCGGTGCGCGAGTATCGCCGCAGCCTCGCGGCTGCGACCCGCGAGCCCCCGGGGAGCGTGGGGTCGCAGGCCGGGGTTTGTGGCACCGAAGCCTGGCCACGCGCCCACCGACGGGCGACCTCTATGATGTTGGATTGCCCCGCCTTCTGACCCGACCGCCCTCTTGTCCGGGCCCGCCATGCCGCTGCGCCGTCCTTCCGCCCCCTCCTCTTCCGGCCCCGACGCGCGCCCGGCCCCCGGCAGTCGCCGCCGCCCTCGCGCCGAGACGGGCGCCATCCGGGTCCGTGGGGCACGCACGCACAACCTGAAGAACATCGACGTCGACCTGCCCAAGCAGTCACTGGTGGTGATCACCGGGCTGTCGGGCTCGGGCAAGTCGAGCCTGGCCTTTGATACTTTGTATGCGGAGGGCCAGCGCCGCTACGTCGAGAGCCTGTCGGCCTACGCCCGCCAGTTCCTGCAGCTGATGGACAAGCCGGATGTGGACGTGATCGAGGGCCTGTCGCCCGCGATCTCGATCGAGCAGAAGGCCACCAGCCACAACCCGCGCTCCACCGTCGGCACGATCACCGAGATCCACGACTACCTGCGCCTGCTGTTCGCCCGAGCCGGCACGCCGCACTGCCCGGACCACGGCCAGCCGCTGGAGGCGATGAGCGTCAGCCAGATGGTCGATGCCACGCTCGCCCTGCCCGCCGAGACGCGGCTGATGGTGCTGGCGCCCGTGTCGCGCGACCGCAAGGGCGAGTTCACCGAGCTGTTCGAGCAGATGCAGGCGCAGGGCTACGTGCGCTTTCGCGTCGACGGCCAGGTGGTGGACGCCGCCGACCTGCCGGCGCTGAAGAAGGCCGAGAAGCACGACGTGGACGTGGTGATCGACCGCCTGCGCGTGCGCCCGGACATGAAGCAGCGGCTGGCCGAGAGCTTCGAGGCGGCGCTGCGCATCGCCGAGGGCCGCGCGATCGCGCTGGAGCTGGACGCGCCGGGCGGTGACCGCGAGCACCTCTATTCCAGCAAGTTCGCCTGCCCGGTGTGCAGCTACAGCCTGGGCGAGCTGGAGCCGCGGCTGTTCTCCTTCAACACCCCGGTGGGCGCCTGCCCGGCCTGCGACGGCCTGGGCGAGGTGATCGTCTTCGATCCGGAGCGGGTGGTCGGCTTCCCCAGCCTGAGCGTGGCCAGTGGCGCGATCAAGGGCTGGGACCGCCGCAACGCCTATACGTACTCGATGCTGGAGAGCGTGGCGGCGCACTACGGCTTCAACCTGGAGGCGCCCTGGGAACAGCTCGCGCCCGAGCACCGTCAGGTGCTGCTGTACGGCTCGGGCAGCGTGGACATCGCCTTCGTCTACCAGGCCGAGGGCAGTGCGGGGCGCAAACGCAGCGTCAAGCGCTGGCACCCCTTCGAGGGCATCCTGCCGAACTTCGAGCGCCGCTACCGCGAGACGGACTCGGCCACGGTGCGCGAGGACCTGGCGCGCTACCAGACGCACAAGCCCTGCCCGGCCTGCGGCGGCGCCCGGCTGCGCCGCGAAGCCCGGCACGTGCACCTGATCGACGCCGGCGAACAGCCGCCACGCGCCATCTATGAAGTGGAGCATGCGACGCTGGCCGATTGCCTGGCCTACTTCGAACGCCTGCAGCTCAAGGGCGCGAAGGCCGAAATCGCCGACAAGGTGCTGCGCGAGATCCGCGCGCGGCTGAAGTTCCTCAACGACGTCGGCCTGAACTACCTCAGCCTGGACCGCAGCGCCGACACACTTTCCGGCGGCGAGGCGCAGCGCATCCGCCTGGCCAGCCAGATCGGCTCGGGCCTGTCGGGCGTGATGTACGTGCTCGACGAGCCCAGCATCGGCCTGCACCAGCGCGACAACGAGCGGCTGATCGGCACGCTCCAGCACCTGCGCGACCTGGGCAACTCGGTACTGGTGGTCGAGCACGACGAGGACATGATCCGCGCCGCCGACCACGTGGTGGACATGG
>DAOLLE010000450.1:0-2860 GCA_035331205.1 Burkholderiaceae bacterium | reverse complement strand
CCATGAAGCCGAACAGCAGCCACACGATCAGCAGGTTGGTGTGGACCATGCGGGCCACGTTGAAGGGGATGTACGGGAACAGGAAGTCCCCGATCAGGTATTGCAGTCCCAGGCTCAGACCGAAAACGATCTGCCCGGTGAACAGCGCCAGCGCCGCGATGAAATACAGCTTCGCAACGGACTGGCTCTTGTACTTGAGCACGGTGGATGTCATCTGGGTTCTCCTGCCTCAGCCTTCGATGTTCGGCGGCCACTTTTCAGTGTTGATCTCGCTCGTCCACTTCAGGAACTCGACCAGGTCGTCGAGCTGCTTGTCGTCGAGGTTGAACTGCGGCATCTGACGGCGGTGCGCCACGCCGGTGGGTTGGGCCTTCATCCAGGCCTTGATGAACTCGCCGCCGCGGCGCTTGTAGACGTTGCCCAGCTCGGGCGCGAAGTACGCGCCTTCGCCCAGCAGCGTGTGGCAGCCGATGCAGTTGCGGGTCTCCCAGATCTTCTTGCCCGCCACCACCCCAGGGGTGATCGCCTGCGCATTGGAGCGCTGGGGAATCTGGTTCTCGGTGTGGGTCACCAAACCTACGAACAGCAGGGTGAAGAACACCGCTCCGCCGTAGAAGATGTTGCGGGCCATCTGTTTGGTGAACCCGCTCTGGTTTTGGCTCATGGAGGCCTCCTCGGATCGTGGTCCGCGTAGGCTAGGGACGCGGCGGGTTTGTTTCCTTGAAGCGGTTCAAGGAACCTGGGGGTTGGCGGTCGGGGCTCGCGTGCGCGCGTCGGGCAGCTTGCCGGCTGTTCGCCGTCCCAGGTGTGTCGATCCGATTGGCATCGTCTCACTCTGTGAGCCAGTCGAAGCCGCGCCAGTCAAGGCTTGACGGGGAATTCCTTGTTTCGTTTCGGACGGCAGCAGCCGTAACACCCGGCCAACAATGGTTCACCGCGAGCGTGTATTCGTACACAGTTCGAGTCACTAGGATCGCGGCAATCCCTTTCCCCGTGCCGAGATTCCCCCCATGCAAGCGATGCTCCTGAGCGACCAGAAACCTCTGCTGGCGGGTCTGCGTAACACCCTGGCCGCGCTGGGTCGCGACGTGATGCTGTGCCGCACGACCAGCGTGGGCCGCAGCAGCCCCTGGGGGCGGCGACGCCATGGTGGGCATGGCGATGGCGGCCCGATGGACGTGGTGTTCGTCGACCTGGACTGGTGCGGCCTGCCGCGCCTGCCCGAGGTCACCAAGGTGCTGCGCCGCGAAATGGGGCAGTCGGCCGTGGTGGTGCTGGTGGATCGGCCCGAGCAGGTCGCGCAGGTGCACCAGGCCAACATCGATGCCGACCTGCTGGTGGCCAAGAACGCCTCGCCGACGGTGGTGTGCCGGTCGGTCGAGCGTTTCGTCGGGCGCTCGCGCCTGGGGGGGCTCGACTCAGGCTGCGATGTCGACCTGGATGCGCTCGGCGACGAGGGGGCTGCGGGGCAGGGCGATCAGGCCCTGCGCGGGCATCAGCCGTTGGCGACCGGCCGCAAGTGGCTGGCGCTGATCTGGGCGGCGAAACGCTGACGGATCGACGCCTCGATCCCGGCGGCGTCCAGCCCACACTGGGCCAGCAGCAGCGCCGGGTCGCCGTGCTCGATGTAGCGGTCGGGCAGGCCCAGTGTCAGCACCGGCAGCTTCAGCCCGGCGGCCTGCAGGGCCTCGAGTACCGCGGCACCGGCGCCACCGGGCAGGCAGCCTTCTTCCACCGTCACCAGCGCGTCGTGGCTGCGCGCCAGGCGTTCGACCAGCTCGCGGTCCAGCGGCTTGATGAAGCGCATGTTGGCCACCGTGGCGTCGATGGCCTCGGCCGCCGCGAGCGCCGGGTAGAGCAGCGTGCCGAAGGCCAGGATCGCGATGCGCCGGCCGCTGCCGATGAGCGCTGAGGTCTCGCGCCGCAGCTCGCCCTGGCCCCAGGGCAGGGCGTCGAGGGTCGTTCCGGCATCCAGACCGGCACCACTGCCGCGCGGGTAGCGCACCGCCACCGCCGAGCCCTGCTGATGCGCGGCGGTCAGTGCGCGGCGCAGCTCGGGCTCGTCGGCCGGGGCGATCAGCGAGACGTTCGGGATGCAGCGCAGGTAGGCGATGTCGTAGGCACCGGCGTGCGTGGCACCGTCGGCACCGACCAGGCCGGCGCGGTCGAGCGCGAAGACCACCGGCAGGTTCTGCAGCGCCACGTCGTGGATCAGCTGGTCGTAGGCGCGCTGCAGGAAGGTGGAGTAGATCGCCACCACCGGCTTGAGACCCTCGCAGGCCAGGCCGGCGGCCAGCGTCACCGCGTGCTGCTCGGCGATGCCCACGTCGTGGTAGCGCTCCGGGAAGCGCCGGTGGAACTCCACCATGCCCGAGCCCTCGCGCATCGCCGGGGTGATGGCCACCAGCTTCGGGTCCGCCTCGGCCATGTCGCACAGCCACTGGCCGAAGACCTGGGTGAAGGTCGGCTTGGGCGGCGTGGCGGGCTTGACCAGGCCGATCTTGGGGTCGAACTTGCCCGGGCCGTGGTACGAGATCGGATCGGCCTCGGCCAGCTTGTAACCGTAGCCCTTGCGCGTGACGACGTGCAGGAACTGCGCGCCGGACTTGTTGCGCAGGTTCTCCAGCGTCGGGATCAATGCGTCGAGGTCGTGGCCGTCGATCGGGCCGACATAGTTGAAGCCCAGCTCCTCGAAGATGGTGCCGGGCACGACCATGCCCTTGGCGTGCTCCTCGAAGCGGCGCGCCAGCTCGAACAGTGGCGGTGCGTTTTTCAGCACACTCTTGGCGCCCTCGCGCGCGGCAGCGTAGAACTTGCCGCTCATCAGCCGGGCGAGGTACTTGTTGAGCGCGCCCACCGG
>DAOLLE010000449.1:0-2861 GCA_035331205.1 Burkholderiaceae bacterium | reverse complement strand
CAGGGCGACCTGTTCAAGGACTTCCCGACCCTGAAGTTCCTGATCCCCCACGGCGGCGGCGCGGCCCCCTACCACTGGGGCCGTTTCCGCGGCCTGGCGCAGGAGCTGAAGAAGCCGCTGCTGGACGTGCACCTGCTCGAGAACATCTACTTCGACACCTGCGTCTACCACCAGCCGGGCATCGACCTGCTGACCACGGTGATCCCGGCCAAGAACGTGCTGTTCGCCAGCGAGATGATCGGCGCCGTGCGCGGCATCGACCCGCAGACCGGCCACTCCTACGACGACACCAAGCGCTACATCGAGGCCTCCACCATCCTCACCGCCGAGGAGAAGTTGATGGTCTACGAAGGCAACGCCCGCCGCGTGTTCAGCCGCCTGGACGCCCAGCTCAAGGCCAAGGGGCGTTGAGCCGCTGCGGCGCTGACGCATCCGCCCTCGCGGTTCCGCTCAAAGGTACTCGTCCCTCCAGCGCGCGGCATCTGCCACCAGCTGCATGAGCCGCCGGGCCTGCTCGGCCACGAAGCCCGCCAGGCCCTGCACGAATGCCCGCTCGGCCGCGCCTTTGTAGTCCGCGGCTTCTGCCTGAACCGCCGCTTCGGCGGCGGCCCGCTTGGCCAGTCGCAGCCCTTCACGGCGCATCAGCTGGCGGTCGATGCCGCAACGCGCCGCGAAGTCCGCCAGGGCAAAAGGCGACATCTCGGCCTGGCTGAACACATCGCCGTAAGCCATCGCCAGTTCGGTATCGAAGCCGTCGTACTGCAGCACGCTCACCAGGTCGTACCAGGGGGCGGGCTCCAGCAGGCCGGCGGGGCGGACGAAGAACGAGAAGTTCTTGCCGTGCGCATCGCTGTTGCCGATCAGGAGCTGAAACAGCGCCCAGCGCAAGAGATTCAGCCGCGCGGCGGCCCTGTTGCCCGTGTGTTCGACGCAGGCGAACAGGCGCTCGAAGCTCATGCCGTCGCGGATGTGTCGGACTTCCGAGGCGTTGCCCAGGTTGCGCTCGTACTTGTAGGCCACCGGCAGGTCGCTGGCCTGGCAAGCGTCGATGATGTGCCGCCGCTGAACCCGCGGCTCGCCCTCACTGTTTTCCGCCACGCGGTCAAAGCGCCGCACGACCAGCACCGGCCGGGGCGTGCGCAGCAGGCCCACTTCGGCAACCGGCAGGCCCATGCGGCGGGCCAGTGACATGCAGAAGTGTTCATTGACCGCCAGGTGCGGCGTGTGCGGGTTGCCGATGTCGGGCTTGAGGATGTGCGTCGACGCCAGGCGCTGCCCATCCACCAGGAAAAGCCGCCCGCCGTCGCGGCACAGTTCGGTCGTCGGCCGGTCGAGGTACACCGCCAGTTTGTCCTGCAGGCCCGCCACCGACATGCGCACCTTGCCGTCCCACACCGTCAACGGCAGTTGCTCCCGCTCGGCGATGCGTCGGTCCAGCTCCGGCAGGGGAATTTCGCGCAGGACGGGCTCGCCCGCCGGCTGAGCCGCCGCAGGGTCGCCGGTGAAGCGCAGCGCGCCCGCCGTTTCGGCGCCCAGCGCCCAGATCAGTCCAAAGAGGTTGGTCTTGGCCACACCGTTGTAGCGGGCCGCCACGTCCAGCGCCCGGCCTTCTGGCAACAGATGCTCGATGAAGCGCTGGATCGACGCTGAGGCGTAGCCGCCGGGTGGGCACACCAGGGGCAGCGCAGGAGACAGAGGGTAGGCCTGAGCGTTGGCCACCCAAGTCTCGGCATAGCTGAGGCTCCAGCGGTGGTCACGCCCCTCGTGTTCGAGGGTGGCGACCCGGTCCGCTTCCGCCCAGACCTGCAAAGCGTGGGTCATGCCGATCACCTCAAGCCTTGCCGTCGTCAACGGCGGGCGCCGACGGGTTGCCGCTGGCCGCCTCACGGACCCAGGGGTGCTCCTTGGGCAGCACCACCAGCGCCAAACCCAGGCCATCCAGCACGGCCAGAGCCTTGTCCAGACGCACCGACCCTTGGCCGTTCTCCAGCCGGGACATGAGGTCCACCGAGACACCGAGCAGACTGGCGGCATCGTCGATGCGCAGGGACTGCGACTTGCGGCGCGCGCGCACAACCGGCCCCAGCTCAGGGGCCGCCTTCAGGAGCATCGGTCGACTGCGCGAGGAGTCGGTCATTTCGGAATTTCAGTTGGAGCTCGGTTGGAGCTGGCCAAGAGAGATCAATTTCTGCAATTCCGAAATGTAGTGACTTCTGTGGTGCGCTTCAACCGAAATTTCGGAAATCCAGAAAGAACTGATCTGTAACCTTCTACAGGCGTTCGCGGCCCAGGTCAGCATCCTTGGCCAACTAGGTGTTGGGTCCCATGTGATCTAGGTGTAAGAGTGGCCCGCTTGGCTACAGCCCGCCGCGGATAGGCGAGATTGAACGGTCAGTGCCTCACCGGTTGGACTGGCTAATCGGGAAGTGGCTGCAGGGTTGGCGCTGCCAGAGTGACCCGGCGAGTCCTGCCCGGGTTCACTCGGATGGCGAGCCCTCTATAAAGTCAAGATAATTGACATTCTGACATCCCCATCCGCCCACCCATCCCGCAGCGAGGCCCCGCCATGCGACTCATCTTCGACGCCGACCACGAGCAGTTCCGCGACGCCGCCCGGCGCTTCTTCCAGAACGAACTGGCCCCGCACGTCGACCGCTGGCGCGAGCAGGGCTTCGTGGACCGCTGGGCCTTCGAGAAGGCCGGCGCGCTGGGCTACCTGCTGACCTGGGCGGACGAGAAGTACGGCGGCGCCGGGATGAGCGACCTGCGCTACGAGCAGATCCTCGTCGAGGAGTGCGTGCGCCAGGCCGACATCGGCATCTACTTCAACCTGCACTCCACCGTGGTGGCGCCCTACATCG
>DAOLLE010000448.1:0-2873 GCA_035331205.1 Burkholderiaceae bacterium | reverse complement strand
GCTGTGCAGGCAGATGCCGCCCACCAGGCCGACGACGCAGCCGAGCAGGGTGTCGATGAAGCGCGACGCGATCAGCTCGGCGAGCGGCGCGTGGCCCAGGGTGGCGGCCTCGGCGAGCAGGATCGTGAGCGGAGTGATGAAGATCACCGCGAGCCCGTAGTGGCGCACCACCAGGCTCTCGATCACGAAGACGAGCAGGATCACCAGCAGCGCGATCCGCCACGCGTCGAGCGGCAGGCTCAGCAGCCACCAGGCGAAGAGCATGCCGATGGCGGTGCCGAGCACGCGCTGGAGCTGGCGGTTCCACACCGCGCGCAGCGAGACGCCCTGGATCACCGCCAGGCAGCTCACCGGCACCCAGTAGGGGCGGTCGAGCTGGAGCGCCTGGGCGATCGCCAGCGACAGGCCGACGAAGGCGCCGATCACCACCGAATCGAAGACGACGAAGTCGAAGGTCGGCGGCTGCAGCGGCGGCACCGCATCGGCCGGCTGCAGGCGCAGGACCTGGAGGCTGTAGACGAAGGCGATCAGGCTCGCGAGCAGCGCGCCCATCGTCAGCAAGCCCACGCGCAGCGGGATCTCCTCCACCGTCCCGGGCGTGTAGGCGCCGATCGCCGCGGCCATGACGAAGAACAGGCTGCCCGGGGGGCCGACGCGATAGAAGCGGCACACCATGGTCACCAGCATCGCGATCAACGCCAGCACGCCTACCTTGGCCAGCGGCAGGAAATGCGTCATCAGCCCGAGCGCATAGCTCGCCGCCATGCCGAAGGCGCAGGCCATCAGCCACACCATGCGGTGCGACATCGGCGTGTTGGGGAGGTAGAGGAGCGCGAGCCCGCCGATCGACGAGATCAGTCCGTATTCGAGATGGCCGAACCATGCCCCCACCATCAGCGGCAGGCCGGAGGCCAGCGCGGCGGCGAAGGCCAGTTGCCAGCGCCGGGTGCTGGGGGTGAACGCGGTGAGGTGGTGCCACTCGGTGCGCAGCAGGTCTGCGACGCGTTGCAGCGGGGAGCGGATCGTCATGCGCTTCTACCGGTCGAGGGCACGATGTATAGCACGCCGCGGGTGGCAAGGGGGAGCGGCTTCAGAAGGGCGCCGGGCTGTCGAACAGCATCGGCACGCGGGTGTGCGGATGCATGAAGGCGATGCGGGTGGCGTGCAGGTGCATGCGGGCGAAGCGGGCGGCGGACTCGGGCGGAGCGTACAGCGCATCGCCGAGGATGGGGTGGCCGAGGGAGCGCAGGTGTACGCGCAGCTGATGCGCGCGTCCGGTGACCGGCTTGAGTTCCAGCCGGCTGATGGCGTCGGCGTCGTGTCCCTGGCGATCGAGCACGCGGTAGCGGGTGAGCGCGCGCCGGCCGCGCAGTGGATCGACGACCTGGCGGGGGCGGTGGTCCGCGTCCTCCGCGAGCGGCAGGTCGATCTCGCCGTCGTCCCGCGCGAGATGCCCGTGCACCACGGCCACGTACTGCTTGCCGACGACGCGCTGCTCGAAGGCGAGGCTCATGCGGCGCAGCATCTCCGCGCCGCGCGCGAACAGCACCAGACCGGAGGTGGCGGCGTCGAGCCGGTGCACGATGCGGGCATCGGCCCAGCGCGCCTGGATGCGCGCCGCCAGGCAGTCGTCACGGCCCGGCCCGCCCGCGGGGACGGAGAGGAGGCCGGCAGGCTTGTCGACGACGAGGAGGCACTCGTCGACGTGGAGGGCGGGGATCGAGGGATGGATTTCGGGCCGCATGGGGATGTTTTCAGGCGAGGTGTGCTGACGGGGCCGCGCTTCCTTTGCCCGGGATGGGCGGTGTCGGCAATCTTTACACGCCTGTGGGCCCGATACGCGTCCGACTTTTCCGACAAGCCCGCAAGTTTCTGTTATCAAGGGCAAATTCGGCATTTTTGCAAGGCTGGCACGGATCTCGCTTCGGTCGAGACGGCTCGGCGTCGCCGAGATTGATTGAGAGACGGACATGAAAACAAGGACACGGACGAGTTGCAAGGCCGGCGTGCTGGCGCTGGCGCTGGCTCTGGCGCTGAGCGCCGGCGGCGCCTCGGCGGCGCAGATCTACTGGACGGACTGGACCGGAAGCGACCTGGATCCGGGTGTCGGCTTCAAGGGCGTGGGCACGATCACGACGTCGAATTCGACGGTCTCCGTGACCTACACGAACCCGCAGGGGATCAGCTTCTACGAGACGGGCGGGGGCACCTACTATTACAGCAACGGCACGGATGGCCCGACCGGCACCTCGCCGTTCACGAGTACTGCGGTCGACAACCGGCCGGCCACGACCGACATCGTTGCACTGAACCGCGCAGGCCTGCAGACGCTGAGCTTCTCGCAGGCGATCGCGAATCCGGTGTTCGCCTATGTGAGCCTCAACGGCAACGGCTACGGCTTCGACCAGGACTTCGACATCCTCAGCTTCGGCGATTCCAGTGACGGCAACGCCTGCGGCTACTGGGGATGCGGAACCTCGTACAAGCAGATGGTGACGGTCAACGGCAAGACCGAGTACCAGTTGCTGGGCACGGGCGAACCGCACGGCACGCTGCAGTTCAAGGGCACGTTCGACACCGTGAACTGGCGCAGCCTCAGCGACGAAAACTGGAACGGCTTCACGGTGGGCGTGCAGGGGACCGCGGTCGAGTTTTGCGACGCGAACCCGACGGCACCCGGCTGCACGCCGAACGGCGTACCGGAGCCCGCCTCGCTCGCGCTGCTCGGCCTGGGGCTCGCCGGGCTTGGTGTAGCGCGCAGGCGCAGGGCTTGAGGCGGGGGGCGCGATCCCCGCAAAAAAGGAACGGGAGCCGATGGCTCCCGTTTGTTCTTGTGCGCACCGGATCGGGGGATGCCCGGACCGGTGCGCATC
>DAOLLE010000447.1:0-2890 GCA_035331205.1 Burkholderiaceae bacterium | reverse complement strand
CCGCGCTGCTGGCGGCCTGCTTCAGCCTGCCCGGGGGCGTGCTGCGCGCCATCGGCGGCTGGCTCAGTGACCGCTTCGGCGCGCACGCGGTGACCTGGTGGGTGATGTGGGCCAGCTGGGTCTGCCTGTTCCTGCTGAGCTACCCGCAGACCGACTTCACGATCCAGACGGTCAACGGCGCGCGCACCTTCCACATCGGCCTGAACGTCTACGGCTTCACCGGCCTGATGTTCGCGCTGGGCATCGCCTGGGCCTTCGGCAAGGCCAGCGTCTTCAAGTACATCAGCGACGAGTACCACGCCAACATCGGCACCGTCAGCGGCATCGTCGGCCTGGCCGGCGGCATGGGCGGCTTCATCCTGCCGATCCTCTTCGGCGCGCTGATGGACTGGACCGGCGTGCGCTCCAGCGCCTTCATGCTGCTGTACGGCGTGGTCTGGGTCTCGCTGATCTGGATGTACTGGACCGAGGTGCGCCGCACCGAACTGATGGGCCGCCAGGCACCGGCGACGCCCTTCACGCAGTCCTTCGCCCGCTGAGGCCCCCGGCCGGCCCTCCTGCCGGTACCTCTCCCCTCTCTACCGAGATCTTTCATGAACACACGCACGAGCACGCTGCCGGCCGCCGGCGGCGACCGCAGTGGCGCCGACATCGAGGACTGGCGCCCCGAGGACGAAGCCTTCTGGAACCGTACCGGCAAGAAGATCGCCTACCGCAACCTCTGGCTCTCCATTCCTGCCCTGCTGTGCGGCTTCGCGGTCTGGGGCATGTGGGGGATCATCAGCGTGCAGATGCTCAACCTGGGGTTCCCCTTCACCCAGGCCGAGCTGTTCACGCTCACCGCGATCGCCGGCATCTCGGGCGCGACGATGCGCATCCCGGCCTCCTTCCTGATTCGCCTGGCGGGTGGGCGCAACACCATCTTCCTGACCACCGCGATGCTGCTGTCGCCGGCCATCGGCACGGGCATCGCGCTGCAGCACCCGGAGTGGCCGCTGTGGGTCTTCCAGCTGATGGCGCTGTGGTCGGGCGTGGGCGGGGGCAACTTCGCCTCGTCGATGTCCAACATCAGCACCTTCTTCCCGAAGCGGCTGCAGGGCACCGCGCTGGGGCTGAACGGCGGGCTGGGCAACTTCGGCGTCACGACGATGCAGATCGTCATCCCATTGGTGATGACCGCCGGCCTGTTCGGCGCGCTGGGCGGTGACCCGATGGTGCTGAAGAAGGACAGCGGCTGGATCCTCGGCAAGATCGCCGCGGGCACGCCGACCTGGGTGCAGAACGCCGGCTTCGCCTGGGTGATTTCGCTCGTCCCCCTGTCCCTGGCCTGCTGGTGGGGCATGAACAACCTGAAGACGGTGTCGCCCTCGGCGCGCGGCACCTTCTCCTCGTTCGCCAAGATCACCTACCTGTACACGCTGGCCTTCGTCCCCTCGATCGCCATCTTGTACATCTACCTGCCCAAGCCCACCGGCCTCGGGCTGATCAACATGTGGGTGGCGGTGCCGCTGGACATCGTCTGCGCCCTGATGGTGATGAAGCTGGCGGCCTTCGGCCCGATGAAGGAGAACATCGCCAAGCAGTTCGAGATCTTCAAGAACAAGCACACCTGGTCGATGACGGCGCTGTACATCGTCACCTTCGGCTCCTTCATCGGCTTCTCGATGGCGCTGCCCCTGGCGATCACGGTGATCTTCGGCATCAGCCACGTGCCCGATGCCAACGGCGTGATGCAGCACACGCTGAAGAACCCGAACGCGCCCTCGGCCTTCACCTACGCCTGGCTCGGCCCCTTCATCGGCGCCGCGGTGCGGCCCGTGGGTGGCTGGATCGCCGACAAGTGGGGCGGCTCGCTGGTCACGCAGATCATCTCGGCCATCCTGGTGGGCGGCTCGGTGGCCACCGGCATGGTGATGACGCAGGCCTATGCCTCGGCCACGCCGGAGCAGTACTTCCCGACCTTCCTGGGCCTGATCCTGCTGCTGTTCTTCGCCAGCGGCATCGGCAACGGCAGCACCTTCCGCACCATTGGTGTGGTGTTCGACCGCCAGCAGGCCGGCCCCGCGCTGGGCTGGACCTCCGCGGTGGCCGCCTATGGCGCCTTCATCGCCCCGGTGGTGATCGGTGACCAGATCAAGCGCGGCACGCCTGAGCTGGCCTTCTATGGTTTCGCGGTCTTCTATGCCCTTTGCCTGGTGTTGAACTGGTGGTTCTACCTGCGCAAGAACGCCTACGTGAAGAACCCCTGAGGTCCCCGCCTCGACCCCCCCTTTTAAGAAGAGGACACGATGAGTCACTTTCTCGATCGACTGAACCACTTCGCGCTGCCCAAGGAAAGCTTCTCCAACGGTCACGGCGTGGCCACCGGCGAAGACCGCACCTGGGAAGACGCCTACCGCAACCGCTGGGCGCACGACAAGATCGTGCGCTCCACCCACGGCGCCAATTGCACCGGGTCCTGCTCCTGGAAGATCTACGTCAAGGGCGGCATCATCACCTGGGAAACCCAGCAGACCGACTACCCGCGCACCCGCTGGGACCTGCCCAACCATGAGCCGCGCGGCTGCCAGCGCGGCGCCAGCTACAGCTGGTACCTGTACAGCGCCAACCGCGTCAAGCACCCGATGGTGCGCGGTCGCCTGCTCAAGCACTGGCGCGAGGCCCGCCTGAAGCACGCCCCGGTGGACGCCTGGGCCGCCCTGATGGCCGACTCCGCCAAGCGCCGCGACTACCAGAAGGTGCGCGGCCTGGGCGGCTTCGTGCGCTCGAGCTGGGACGAGGTCAACGAGCTCATCGCCGCGGCCAACGTCTACACCGCCAAGCAGCATGGGCCGGACCGCATCGTCGGCTTCTCGCCGATCCCGGCCATGTCGATGGTCAGCTACGCCGC
>DAOLLE010000446.1:0-2901 GCA_035331205.1 Burkholderiaceae bacterium | reverse complement strand
ACACCTCGCTGGTCTACGCCATCGGCGCCTACGACCTGCTCAAGGGCTTCGAGGTCGCGGGCAAGAACTTCAACCGGCCGATCGAGACCTACCTGGTTGCCGCGGTCGTGTACTTCGTCATCTGTTTCTCGCTGTCGATGCTGGTGCGTCGCCTGCAGAAAAAAATCGCGATCATCCGCTGAAGGAGTGCCGCCGTGATCGACATCAAGAACGTTTCCAAGTGGTACGGCAGCTTTCAGGTCCTGACCGACTGCACGACCTCCATCCAGAAGGGCGAGGTGGTGGTGGTCTGCGGCCCGTCGGGCTCGGGCAAGTCCACGCTGATCAAGACCGTCAACGCGCTGGAGCCCTTCCAGAAGGGCGACATCGTCGTCAACGGCACCAGCATCGCCGACCCCAATACCGACCTGCCCAAGCTGCGCAGCCACGTGGGCATGGTGTTCCAGCACTTCGAGCTCTTCCCGCACCTGAGCGTGACCGAGAACCTCACGCTGGCGCAGATCAAGGTGCTGGGCCGCAACAAAGACGACGCCCTCAAGCGCGGCCTCAAGATGCTGGACCGTGTCGGTCTGATGGCGCACAAGGACAAGTTCCCCGGCCAGCTCTCCGGCGGCCAGCAGCAGCGCGTGGCGATCGCCCGCGCGCTGTCGATGGACCCGATCGTGATGCTCTTCGACGAGCCCACCTCGGCGCTGGACCCCGAGATGGTCGGCGAGGTGCTCGACGTGATGGTGCAGCTCGCCAACGAGGGCATGACGATGATGTGCGTCACCCACGAGATGGGCTTCGCCAAGAAGGTCAGCCACCGCGTGATCTTCATGGACGCCGGCAAGATCGTCGAGGACTGCTCCAAGGCCGAGTTCTTCGGCAACCCCGACGCCCGCTCGCCGCGCGCCAAGGACTTCCTGTCGAAGATCCTGCAGCATTGATGTCGGGTGAAATGGCCACTGGAATATCGGTCTGGCGCAGAGGACAATGGTTTCATGGATCGATCAGTGGCTCGCGTGACCCGACGACGGCAGGATGCCTCTGACCTGACCTATTGGCTTTCACGCCCGATGGCCGAGCGGATCGCCGCCGTGGAATGGCTGCGCCAACAGGTTTCAGAGGCGCAGCCGGAGTCCACCGATGCTGAAAGCGACTTCAAAGAGTTTGCGTCCTTGCTCGGCGCGCGCGGCGTTGAACATCTGGTGGTCGGTGGCTACGCGCTGGCCGCCCACGGGCACCCGCGCTACACCGGCGATATCGACTTCTGGATCCGTCCCACCCCGGACAACATTGACCGGCTGCTGCTGGCGCTGGGGGACTTCGGGTTCGGATCGCTGGGATTGACGAGGGAGGACTTCGGCAGCGACAGTGTGATCCAGTTGGGGCACCCGCCGCGGCGTATCGACCTGTTGACGACACTCGATGGCGTCGAGTTTTCCGATTGCTGGGCGCGGCGCGAGGTGGTGGAGCTGGGTGGGGTCACGATGAACATCATCGGGCGGGCCGACTTCATCGCCAACAAGCAGGCGGTCGGCCGACTCAAGGACTTGGCGGACATCGAGGCCATCAATCAGCCCACGGACGAGGAGTGACGCGGCGACAATCGCCGGATGAGCACCGCCGCTACCCCGATCAGCCTGACCCTCACCCGCCCCGACGACTGGCACCTGCACGTGCGCGATGGCGCCGCGATGGCCGCCGTCGTGCCGCACACCGCGCGCCAGTTCGGCCGCGCGATCATCATGCCCAACCTGCGTCCGCCGGTGACCACCGCGGCGCAGGCGCTCGAGTACCGCGCGCGCATCCAGGCCACCGTGCCGGCGGGCGTGGACTTCCAGCCGCTGATGGTGCTCTACCTGACCGACAACACCCCGCCCGAGGAAGTGGCGCGGGCCAAGGCGGCCGGCGTGGTGGCCTTCAAGCTCTACCCGGCCGGGGCCACGACCAACAGCGACGCGGGCGTCACCGACATCCGCAAGTGCGCCGCGACGCTGGAGGCCATGCAGCGCGAGGGCCTGCTGCTGCTGGTGCACGGTGAGGTGACCGACCCGGCGGTGGACGTGTTCGACCGCGAGGCCGTCTTCATCGACCAGGTGCTGATCCCGCTGCGCCGCGACTTCCCGGGCCTGAAGATCGTCTTCGAGCACATCACGACGAAGGAGGCGGCCGAGTACGTGGCGGCGGCCGATGCGCGGATCGGCGCGACGATTACCGCGCACCACCTGCTCTACAACCGCAACGCCATCTTCACCGGCGGCCTGCGCCCGCACTACTACTGCCTGCCGGTGCTCAAGCGCGAAGTGCACCGCGAGGCGCTGGTGGCCGCGGCCACGTCGGGCTCGCCGAAGTTCTTTCTCGGCACCGACAGCGCGCCGCACCCGGCGCACCTGAAGGAGCACGCCGCCGCCTGCGCCGGCTGCTACACCGCGCTGCACGCGATGGAGCTCTACGCCCAGGCCTTCGAGCAGGCCGGCGCGCTCGACAAGCTGGAGGGCTTCGCGTCCTTCTTCGGCGCCGACTTCTACGGCCTGCCGCGCAACACCGGCACGATCACGCTGAAGCGCGAGGCCTGGACGCTGCCTGAGGCGCTGGCCTTCGGCGATGCGCAGCTCAAGCCGCTGGGCGCGGGCGAGACGCTGAACTGGCGCTTCGTCGGCTGACGCGGTCCCGGCCCCGGCCCCGGTTCAGGCCCAGATTCAGGCGGCGCCGAGCCGCTGCAGCAGGCCCGCCAGGGCGTGCTGGGCCGCTGCGCTGCGCACCGCGGCGCGGTCACCGTCGAAGCGGCGGACTTCCGTGTCGACGCGCCCGTCCGGCAGCCGCCAGCCGAACCAGACGGTGCCCACCGGCTTGCTGGCGTTGCCCCCCGTCGGCCCGGCGATGCCGGTGACCGACAGCGCCACCGGCGTGCACGCA
>DAOLLE010000445.1:0-2905 GCA_035331205.1 Burkholderiaceae bacterium | reverse complement strand
CGCTGCTGCTGCCCGCCCGAGAGCTGGTGCGGCTTGCGCTTGGCGTACTTGCCCAGCTGGGTCAGGCGCAGCATGGCCTCGACCCGCTCGACGATCTGGTCCTTGGGCAGTCCATCGCGGCGCAGCCCGAAGGCGATGTTCTCCCACACCGTCAGGTGCGGGAACAGCGCGTAGGACTGGAACATCATGTTCAGCGGCCGCTCGTAGGGCGGCAGCCCGGCCAGGTCCTGGCCGTTGAGGATGATCCGCCCCGAGGTCGGCGTCTCGAAGCCCGCCAGCATGCGCAGCAGCGTGGTCTTGCCGCAGCCCGAGGAGCCCAGCAGCGCGAAGATCTCGCCCTTGGCGATGTCCAGGCTGACGTGGTTGACGGCCAGGTAGCCGTCGAAGTCCTTCACCACGTCGCGGATCTGCAGGAAGCCGGGCTCCCTGGCGCTGGGGGCTGACATTGCGGCCGGCGGAGGAACTGCCACGCTGCTGGTCCTGCTCACAGGCCGGTCTTGAAGCCGGTGTAGGTGCGCGTCATCAGGCGGCGCAGGTCGTTGTTCAGCGCCTCGGGCGGCACCATCTTCTTCATGTCCGCGTCGGACAGGAACACCGTCGGGTTGCTGGCGACCTCCGGCTTCACGAACTTGCGCGACTCCTTGTTCGGGTTCGCGTAGAAGACCTTGTTGGTCAGCGAGGCGTGCACCTCCGGACGCAGGATGTAGTTGATCCACTTCTGCGCATTGCCGGGGTGGGCCGCATCGGCCGGGATCACCATGCAGTCGAAGAACAGCAGGCCGCCGGTCTTGGGCAGCAGGGCCTGGATGTTCTGGCCCGTCTTGCCGTCGATGGCGCGCTGGCGGGCGATGTTGATGTCCCCCGACCAGCCCAGCGACAGGCAGATCGAACCGTTGGCCATGTCGTTGATGTAGCCCGACGAGCTGAACAGCGTCACGTGCGGGCGCACGCTCTTGAGCAGCGTGGCCGCGGCGGTGTAGTCGGCCGGGTTCTTGCTGAACGCGGGCTTGCCCAGGTAGTGCAGCGCGGCGGGAATCACCTCGGTGGCCGAGTCCAGGAAGGACACGCCGCAGGTCTTCATCTTCGAGATGTACTCGGGCTTGAACACCAGGTCCCAGACGTTGTCCGGCATCGGCGTGCTGCCCAGCGCGGCCTTGACCTTCTCGACGTTGATGCCCACCGTGGTGTAGCCCCACAGCCAGTTCACCATGTGCTCGTTGCCCGCGTCCATGCGGGCCAGCTGGGCCTGCACGGCCGGATCGAGGTTCTTGAGGTTCGGGATCTGCGCCTTGTCGAGGCGGCGGATCAGCCCGCCATCGATCTGCAGCTTGGCCCACACCGCGCCGGGCACCACCACGTCGTAGCCCGTCTTGCCGGCTACCAGCTTGGCGTGGAGGATCTCGTTGTTGTCGAAGTTGTCGTAGCGGACCTTGATGCCGGTTTCCTTTTCGAAGTTCCGGATCGTGTCCTCGGCGATGTAGTCCGACCAGTTGTAAATGTTGAGCACCTTCTCTTCCTCCTGCGCCTGCGCCGGAGCGGCAAAGCAGGAGAGGGCGGCCAGCGCCGAGGCGAGGAGCGACCGGACGGACATCAGTTTCATGAGCGAACCTCCAAGACGGTGAGGCGGTTGGGCCGCCCCGAGCCGGCCACAGTACGTGGCATCTGCAACGAAAAAACGAGAAAGTTGTCGCGGAGTCTACGGCGCGGGGCAGTCCTTGCCCCCGGTCGGGACCGCATTTCGCCGCCCTGTGGCGCGTCGACGACTGCTCCACTTCGGCGGGCTGCCGCGGACAGTCGCCACAAAGGGCTGCCGCATCGCCGGTCCCATGCTGGCGTCCAGGATGCGTGGCCTGCCCGCACGGTGCGCCCCTGCTCAGGCCACCCAGCCGCGCGAGCGCGCATCGGCCAACGTCAAGTCCAGGCAGCGGCGAATCAGTGCCACCATCTCGTCGACCTGCGCGCGCGTCATCACCAGCGGCGGGGCGATGATCATGCGGTCGCCCACGGCGCGCATGATCAGGCCGTTGCCGAAGCAGTGCCCCCGGCAGACCATGCCGAGCTCCAGCTCGCTGGGGAAGGCCTCGCCGGTCGCCTTGTTCTTCACCAGCAGCAGCGCGCCCATCGCACCGCAGGTCTGGGCCTCGCCCACCAGCGGGTGCTCGCCCAGCTGTGCAAACTGTTCGGCCAGGTAGGGGCCGAGGTCGTCGCGCACATGCTCGACCAGCCGGAGTGAGCGGATCAGGCGGATGTTGGCCAGCGCCACCGCGCAGGCCACCGGGTGGCCGGAGTAGGTGTAGCCGTGCTCGAACTCGCCGCCCTGCTCGATCAGGGCCTTGGCCACGCGCTCGCCCACCATCACGCCACCCAGCGGGATGTAGCCGCTGGTCACGCCCTTGGCGAAGGTGATCAGGTCCGGCCGGCTGCCCACGGTCTGGCAGCCGAACCAATTGCCGGTGCGACCAAAACCGCAGATCACCTCGTCGCTGACCAGCAGGATGCCGTACTGGTCGCAGATGCGCTGGATCTCGGGCCAGTAGGTTTCGGGCGGCACGATCACGCCGCCGGCCCCCTGGATCGGCTCGGCGATGAAGGCGGCCACCTTCTCCGGGCCGACTTCCAGGATCTTCTGCTCCAGCCAGCCGGCCGCGACCTTGCCGAACTCGGCGCGGCTCAGCCCCGCCGGGCGACCGTGCAGCCACCAATACGGCTGCTCGATGTGCGTGATGCCGGGAATCGGCAGCCCGCCCTGGGCGTGCATGTACTTCATGCCGCCCAGCGAGGCGCCCGCCATCGTCGAGCCGTGGTAGCCATTCCAGCGGCTGATGATCACCTGGCGCTCGGGCTGGCCCTGCAGGTCCCAGTAGCGGCGCACCATGCGCACGACGGTGTCGTTGCCCTCCGAGCC
>DAOLLE010000444.1:0-2967 GCA_035331205.1 Burkholderiaceae bacterium | reverse complement strand
TCATCTTCCAGGCGCCCTACCTGATTCCCTTCCTGGACGTGACCGACAACGTCGCCCTGCTGCCCATGCTGGCCGGCCAGCCCAACGCCGCCGCCCGACTGCGGGCCCGGGAGCTGCTGGGCGCACTGGACGTGGCGCACCGTGCGGCCGCACAACCCTCCGAACTCTCCGGCGGCGAGCAGCAGCGTGTATCGATTGCCCGCGCACTGGCCAACCACCCGCCGGTGGTGCTGGCCGACGAACCCACCGCGCCGCTGGACAGCGAGCGCGCCCTGGGCGTCGTGCGCATGCTCAACCGCATGGCCGAGCAGTACCGCAGCGCGATCATCGTGGTCACCCACGACGAGAAGATCATCCCCACCTTCAAGCGGCTGTATCACATCCGCGACGGCCGCACGGTCGAGGAGGCCGGCGAAGGCCGCGCGGTGTGAGCGCCTGGCCATGACGAAGGGCCCGCGAGCGGGCCCTGGTCTGCCGATGCCGCAGCGCCGTTCAAGCGCCGCGACCGGACCCTGATGGCGGGTCCGAACCAGCCATCAACTCACTTCGGCAGCCCCGCACAGGCGTCGCGCTTCGGGCCGCGCAGCGCGATCCCCTTTTCCGTGGCGCGCGCCGCCATCTTCTCGTGGTGCTTGGCCAGGTAGTCGCGGCACTCGGTCTCGGTCTTCATCGAGCGCATCTGGTTGCGGTGCTCCTGCCGCTCCGCGCGGGACATCAGGCCCCAGCCCGGCGTGTCGTCACTGCCGCCGCGCATGCCCCGCATGCCTGCGCCCATGCCCCCCATGCCCATACCTCCCATGCCCATACCTCCCATGCCCATACCTCCCATGCCGGGCCCCATGCCCATGCCGGGGCGGGACGCCGCAGCCGGGGGTGCCGACGCGGCCTGCGCCATCACCGAGCCAACCGCCAGCGTGAACAGAGCGGGAACGAGCAAGCTGTGCATCCACTTCGTCATGGCAACCTCCTTCAAAGAGCCGTGAACCATTGCACGAACAGATTAGCGCCGCTTACCGCTTGGGGTATCGATTTGGCGCAAGGTCTGCGCGGGAACTTCAGCCCGTGCTCCAGGCACGCGGGCGGCGCATGCCGGCGATGCGGCAGGCCTGCGCCACGTAGCCGTAGGGGAAGAGCTCGAACAGGCGCTGCCGCCCGTTCCCTCCGTGCAGCGCTTCGAGGTGGCGCATCACGTGACGGGCGTCGGGCGTCACCCCGTGGTCGGCCAGCCAGCTGCGCATGAAAGCGATCACTGCCCAGTGCGCCTCGCCCAACTCCACGCCCAACTCCCGGGCGATGGCCAGTGCCACCGCCTCGTCCCAGCGCTCGGGGTCGGTCAGGTAGCCCTCCTCGTCGCGCGTTGGCAGGGGGGCGGACTGCGCTGCGGCGGTGTGGTCGTCCATGTAGGTCTCCTCGCCCTGGTTTTAACCCTGAGGGGTATCGTCGACGTACCGGGATAACCCCATCGGCCCTGTTCTGCGTCAATGCGAAGTGCCTTCCGAGCGGGTGATCTTGTTCCAGACGTTGTACTTGCCCACCGGCTTGCTCATGGGCAGGCGCTTGACCTCCTTGAGCGTCGCGGCGTCGTAGACGATCAGCGCACCGTCCATCTCCCAGACGCTGGCCAGCGCATAGCGGCCATCCTTGGTGAACTCGATGTGCGCCAGTGTCTTGCCCGGCTCGCGCACGCTGGCCACCGGCTCCAGCGTCGCCTTGTCGATCAGTGTCAGCGTGTCCTTGGCGGTCGGGCTCATCATCGAGTCGGTCCAGGCGTAGCGCGACTTCTCGTGGCTGCGCATGAAGAAGCCTGGGCCCGGCGTGCGGATCGTCTTCACCGGCTTCCAGCTGTCCAGCTCGATCACGTCGATGGCGCCGTCTTTCAGGTTCGGGCTGGCCATCACGCGTTTGCCTTGCCAGTCGAAGGTGATGCCCGAGCCCAGGTGCGGCATGCCGGCGATCGGCAGCCGGGCGATGGCGCGGCGCACGTCCAGGTTGACGACCTGCGCGTTGGGCTGGCCGTCGCCCTTGGGCCGCGTGGCGCCGAAGGCGTGGGTGTAGCTCTGGTCGAAGTAAAAGTCGTCCAGCGGCTCGTCCAGCCGCGAGCGCTTGACGCCGAACTGCCCCGGCTTGGGCACGCCCTCGCCCATCTTGTAGTCGTGCACCAGGCCGTCGTAGATCGGCTCGGCCTTCGGGTCGTAGGGGATCTCCCAGAGCTCCGGGATGTCCTTGAGCGCCACGACGAAGCTCTGCCGCGGCGTGGCGTCGTACACCGCCGAGACGCGCGAGCTGGCCTTGCCGTCCGCCGTGGTGGCCGCGTAGGTCTTCACCAGCTTCAGGTCGGCGTCGAACAGCGCCAGCGTGTGCGGCAGGTAGTTGGCCGCCATCACCCATTGGCCGTCACCGCTGACGGCCACGTTGCGCATGTTCAGGCCGGCGCGCACCTCGGCCACCACCGTCAGGTTCCACAGGTCGTACTTCGTGATCCAGCCGTCGCGCGAGCCGAAGTAGACAAAACGCCCCTCCGGGCCGAACTTCGGCCCGCCGTGCAGCGCATAGCGGCTGGCGAAGCGGTGGATGCGCTCGAAGCGGTCGCCATCGACCAGCGACACATGGTGGTCGCCGCCCTCCACCACCACGAAGAGGTTCATCGGGTCGGCGGACCATTTCGGCTTGGCCGGCAGGTCCTTCGCGCCCGCGGTCTCGATGCGCGAGGCGCGGATGTCCGCCTCGGCCCAGGTCGGCGCGGGCGACACCGGCGTGTAGATCCACTGCGCCAGCGCGGCGATCTCCTCGGCCTTCAGCGTCGGGGCGAACGCGGCCATCTGCGTGGCCGGCCGGCCCTGGGTGATCACCTTCAGCGCCTCGGGGCGGCGCAGCCGCTCCAGGCTTTCGGGCAGCAGCGCGGGGCCCATGCCGCCGGTGCGCTGCTCGCCGTGGCAGCTGGCGCAGTGCTGGCGGTACAGCGCCGGG
>DAOLLE010000443.1:0-2970 GCA_035331205.1 Burkholderiaceae bacterium | reverse complement strand
TCGCCTACGACGCCGTGCTGCACGACGCCGCCGAGGACGACCACATCCACCTCAAGCCGCTGCCCTTCCCGGTGCCGGTGCACGGCGTTGCGCTCAAGCCCAAGCGCCACGGTGACGACCAGCGCCTGGCCGAGGTGCTGGCCAAGCTGGCCATCGAGGATCCCTGCCTGAAGGTCGAGCAGGTCGCCGCCACGCACGAGACCGTCGTCTACGGCCTGGGCGAGCTGCACCTGCGCGTGGTGCTGGAGCGCCTGCGCGAGACCTACAAGGTCGAGGTGGACACCGCCCCGCCGCGCATCGCCTACCGCGAGACGATTACCGCGAAGGCCAGTTCGCAGTACCGCCACAAGAAGCAGACCGGCGGCGCCGGCCAGTTCGGCGAGGTGCATCTGACGGTCGAGCCGCTGCCGCGCGGTGCGGGCTTCGAGTTCGTCGACGTGGTCAAGGGCGGCACGATTCCCGGCCAGTTCATGCCGGCGGTGGAAAAGGGCGTGCGCCTGGCGATGGAAGCCGGTGTCATTGCAGGTCACCCGGTGGTGGACGTGCGCGTCACCGTCACCGACGGCAAGCACCACAGCGTGGACAGCAAGGAAATCGCCTTCGTCACCGCGGGCAAGAAGGCCTTCATCCTGGCGGTCAAGGAAGCCTCGCCGGTGGTGCTCGAACCGGTGGTGGACGTCGAGATCACCGCGGGCGACCAGTCGATCGGTGACATCACCGGCGACCTGTCCTCGCGCCGTGGCGAGGTGCGCGGCACCGACGCCCTGGCCGGCGGCTTGGCCGCGGTGCGCGCCCGCGCCCCGCTGTCCGAACTGACGGGTTACCAGCTGCGTTTGAACTCCATCACCCGCGGCGAGGGCCGCTACACGCTGGCGCTGTCGCACTACGACGCCGTGCCGCCGAACGTGCAGGCCGAGATGATGAAGGGCTATCAGCTGCACGAAGAGGATTGAGGCACCCCGCTGCGACCCCGGTCGCAGCCCCCTCCCCTTTGTCCCCTTTGAAGGCCTGCCGCACCCGCGGCGGGCCTTTGTGCTTTCTGCGGGGTCAGATCGGCGCCATCGGCGCGCGCGGGGCGAACTCGCCCGGTGCCTTGCGCTGCCAGGCCTCGATGGCGCGGCCCATTTCGCCGATGTCGAAGATCGCGCTTTGCAGCAGGGTCATCTGCTGCAGGGCGTCCATCGTCGGGTGGTCGATGGCGTAGTTCAGCGCCAGCTTGCTGCCGGCCATCGCCAGCGGGGACTTGGCGGCGATCGCGCTGGCCAGCTCCAGCGCGCGGGCCAGCGTGGCCGCCGCGTCGGGCAGCACCGCGTTGACCAGGCCGACGGCCAGCGCGCGTTCGGCGCCCAGGCGCTCGCCGGTGAAGGCCAGCTCGCGCGCCACGCCCGGCGGCACGATCTTGGGCAGGCGCTGCAGCACGCCCAGGTCGGCGGCCATCCCGATGTGGATTTCCTGCACCGCGAAGAAGGCGTCGGCGCTGCACACGCGCAGGTCGCAGGCGGCGGCCAGGTCCAGTGCGCCGCCAAGGCAGCCGCCCTGGATCGCCGCGATGACCGGGAAGTGCGCCTGCTCCAACGCGTCGAAGCAGGCCATCAGCTGGCGCAGGCCGGTCTGGAAGGCCAGGCGCCGGCGCGCGTCCGAGGTGTCGAGCAGGCCGAGGTCGGAGGCGAAGACGTCCAGCGCCATGCCGGCGCTGAAGTGCTTGCCGGTCGACGCGATCACCAGCGCGCGGGTGCGGCCCTCGGCCTGCAGGCGCTGCACTGCGTCGCGCAGGGCGGGGAAGAAGGTCGGCGCCATGGTGTTGAGCCGCTCGGGGCGGCACAGCGTCAGCACGGTCACGCCGTCGGCGCGCTCGTCGAGCTGGAAATAGGCGCTGGTGTCGGCGTCGGAGGGGGTGTCGGGGCGGGCGGCCTGGCTCATGTCGGCTCCTCGGTGAGGTCGGGGGATGGCGGCCCCCGGGATCGGTTCGGGTGGCGCGATTCTGGGCGGCGCCGTGCGCGCCGACTGCCTCGCGGGTGACAGCCCCCACCCGTGCGCCGAGCTGTAACCGGAGGTGGTATTTCACGCCGCCGCCGCGGGTTGGTGCGAACCTGTTAGCTTTCGGGCTGAAAACGCACAGGACGCCGCCAATGAACCGCCTCATCGACCGCCTCAACGCCCTCGGGCGCGATCGCCTCGCCGGCCTGCGTCGCGGCGTGGAGAAGGAAAGCCTGCGCGTGCGCGACGACGGCCTGCTGGCGCTGACCCCGCACCCGAAGGCGCTGGGCTCGGCGCTGACGCACGCGCGCATCACCACCGATTTCAGCGAGTCGCAGCTGGAGCTGATCACCGGCGTGCACACCGACGCGCAGAGCTGCCTCGACGAGCTGACCGAGATCCACCAGTTCGTCGCCCGCGCGCTGGGCGAGGAGCGCATGTGGGCCGCGAGCATGCCCTGCAACCTGCCGGCCGACGAGACGATCCCGATCGGCCGTTACGGCACCTCGCACCTCGGGCGTGCCAAGAGCATCTACCGCATGGGCCTGAGCCAGCGCTACGGCCGGCGCATGCAGACGATCTCGGGCATCCACTACAACTGGTCGATGCCGGGGCTGAGCAGCGCGGAGTACTTCGCGCTGATCCGCAACTTCCGCCGCCACTCCTTCGTGCTGCTGTATCTGTTCGGCGCCTCGCCGGCGGTGTGCGGCTGCTTCGTCGAAGGGCGCGAGCACGAGCTGCAGCCGCTGGGCGACAGCAGCGCCTACCTGCCGCACGCCACCTCGCTGCGCATGGGGCGGCTGGGTTACCAGAGCGACGCGCAGGCCGCGCTGGCGGTGAGCTACAACAGCCTGGAGGACTACGCCGGCTCGCTCGAAGGCGCGCTGACGCGGCCCTTCCCGCCCTATGAGCAGCTGGGCCTGCGCAACCTGGGGGGTGAGTACAACCAGCTCGCCACCAGCCTGCTGCAGATCGAGAACGAGTTCTACGGCA
>DAOLLE010000442.1:0-2975 GCA_035331205.1 Burkholderiaceae bacterium | reverse complement strand
TGGTGAGCGCCGGCTCGATCATCGTGCGCCAGCGCGGCACCCGTTTCCACGCCGGCAGCAACGTCGGCATGGGCCGTGACCACAGCCTGTTCGCGCTGGTCGACGGCAAGGTGTCCTTCACCGTGAAGGGCCCGCAAAGCCGCAAGACGGTGGTGATCACCCCGGTCTGAGCGCGCTGCACGTCTGGCTCCGGCCAGGCCTGAAGGAGCCCCGGACCGCCGGGGCTTTTTGCATTGCAGGGCAGCACCGCGCCGGCGGGTGCTGATCCCACTCCCCAGCCGGCCCACTGCGCGCTGCGCGGGAGTGTTCCCAGATGAAGTTCGTCGACGAAGTCACCATCGACGTGGCCGCGGGCAACGGCGGAGCCGGCTGCGCCAGCTTCCGGCGCGAGAAGTTCATTCCCTTCGGTGGCCCCGATGGCGGCGATGGCGGCCGAGGCGGCCACGTCTACGCGCTGGCCGACCGCAACCTGAACACGCTGGTCGATTTCCGCTACACGCGCCGCCACGAGGCCCGCAACGGCGAGGCCGGCCGCGGCTCGGACCAGTTCGGCGCCGCGGGTGAGGACATCACGCTGCGCATGCCGGTGGGCACGATCATCAGCGACGCCGAAACCGGCGAGAAGCTGGCCGAGCTGCTCACGCACGGCGAGAAGATCATCCTCGCCAAGGGCGGCGATGGCGGCTTCGGCAACCTGCACTTCAAGAGCAGCACCAACCGCGCCCCGCGGCAGAAGACCCCCGGCTGGCCCGGCGAGTCCAGGGCGCTGAAGCTGGAGCTGCGCGTGCTGGCCGACGTCGGCCTGCTGGGCATGCCCAACGCGGGCAAGTCCACGCTGATCGCCGCGATCTCCAACGCCCGCCCCAAGATCGCCGATTACCCCTTCACCACGCTGCACCCGAACCTGGGCGTGGTGCGCGTCGGGCCGAGCCAGAGCTTCGTCGTTGCCGATGTGCCGGGGCTGATCGAGGGTGCCTCCGAAGGCGCCGGCCTGGGCCACCTCTTCCTGCGCCACCTGCAGCGCACCCGCGTGCTGCTGCACCTGGTCGACATGGCGCCCTTCGACGAGGCGGTGGACCCCGTCGCCCAGGCCAAGGCCATCGTCAAGGAACTGAAGAAGTACGACGAGGAGCTGCACGCCAAGCCGCGCTGGCTGGTGCTCAACAAGCTGGACATGGTGCCGGCCGAGGAGCGCGCCGCTCGGGTCAAGGACTTCGTCAAGCGCCTGCGCTGGAAGGGCCCCGTCTACGAAATCTCGGCGCTCACGCGCGAAGGCTGCGAGCCGCTGGTGCGCGCGCTGTACCAGTACGTCGCGGCCCTGAACGCCCCGCCGATCGAGGAGCCCGACGTGCGCTTCGTCGACCGGACGGACGAGTCGGCGCCGCCGCCCTCGGACGACCCCCGTTTTCGCTGACACTGTCGGCCGGGTCGATCTGACCCGGTCCGAACCCCTGCCCGCCCCGCGCCATGAGTGACATCCTGAAGAACGCCCGCCGCATCGTCGTCAAGGTGGGTTCCAGCCTGGTGACCAACGAGGGGCGCGGGCTCGACGCCGAAGCGATCAACGCCTGGTGCGTGCAGCTGGCCGCGCTGGTGCGCCAGGGCCGCGAGGTGGTGATGGTCTCCTCCGGCGCCATCGCCGAGGGCATGAAGCGCCTGGGCTGGGCGACCCGGCCCAAGGAAGTGCACGAGCTGCAGGCGGCCGCCGCCGTCGGCCAGATGGGCCTGGCGCAGATCTACGAGACGAGCCTGCGCGAACAGGGGCTGGGCAGCGCGCAGGTGCTGCTCACCCACGCCGACTTGGCCGACCGCGAGCGCTACCTGAACGCCCGCACCACGCTGCTGACGCTGCTGGAGCTGGGCGTGGTGCCGGTGATCAACGAGAACGACACGGTGGTCACCGACGAGATCAAGTTCGGTGACAACGACACGCTGGGGGCGCTGGTGGCCAACCTCGTCGAGGCCGACGTCCTGGTCATCCTGACCGACCAGAAGGGCCTGTACTCGGCCGACCCGCGCAAGAACCCCGACGCCCAGTTCATCCACGAGGCCCAGGCCGGCACGCCCGAGCTGGAGCAGATGGCGGGTGGCGCCGGCAGCTCCATCGGCAAGGGCGGCATGATCACCAAGATCCTGGCGGCCAAGCGCGCCGCCGGCAGCGGCGCTTCCACCGTGATCGCCTGGGGCCGCGAGCAGGACGCCCTGCTGCGACTCGTGGCCGGTGAATCCATCGGTACCCTGCTGGTGGCCACGACCGCCAAGGTCGCAGCCCGCAAGCAGTGGATGGCCGACCACCTGCAGCTGCGCGGCGCAGTGGTGATTGACGATGGCGCGGTGGTCAAGCTGCGCGACGAGGGCAAGAGTCTGCTGCCCATCGGCGTGGTCGAGGTGCAGGGCGAATTCGCCCGTGGCGACGTCATCGCGGTGCGCACGCCCGCCGGGGCCGAAGTCGCCCGCGGCCTGGCCAACTACACCGCCAGCGAAACCCGCCGCATTGCCCGCAAGCCTTCCTCGCAGATCGAGGGCCTGCTCGGTTACGCCAACGAGCCCGAGCTGATCCACCGGGACAATCTCGTGCTCGCGTAAGCGAGCACGAGATTGCGGCGGACGCTCACATCGCGTAGCGATGTGAAGGCGCGAAGCGCCGGGCGGTAGCCACAACGACCGCCGGGCTGGTTCAGCCCAGCTGCGGCGCCAGCGCCCGGCGTGCTTCGTCGTCCGACAGCCCGGCGCGTGCCGCGTAGTCGGCCAGCTGGTCCTCGCCGATGCGGCCGACGTTGAAGTACGCCGCGTCCGGGTGGGCGAGGTAGAAGCCGCTGACGGAGGCGGCCGGGGTCATCGCCAGGCTCTCGGTCAGGCCCATGCCGATGTCGGCGGCGTCCAGCGCGGCGAACATCGCGCGCTTGACCGTATGGTCCGGGCAGGCCGGGTAGCCGGGCGCGGGGCGGATGCCGCGGTAGGCCTCGGCGATGAGC
>DAOLLE010000441.1:0-2992 GCA_035331205.1 Burkholderiaceae bacterium | reverse complement strand
CCCTGCTGGCTCACCACCGCCCCGCCGCCGCTGCCGCTGCCGCCGGAGGCTTCCCCCGCCGGGCGGCGCATCACCGCGAAGAAGCGGTGCGAGGCGTGCGCCCGGTAGGTCACCACCGGGTGGAAGGACGACAGCGTGCTGCGCTGCAGCAGGTCTTCCTGCGTGGTCTGGAAGATGTCCTCGACGCGGCGCGAGCGGATCTCCGCCACCGAGTTCAGCCCGAGCTGGAACAGCGCGCTGCGGTTGGCCGCCAGGATGCGCCCGTCGTCGGACACCGCCAGCCGCCCCTCGTGCAGCGTGTAGACGAACTCCGGGCGGCTGTGGAAGTGCAGCGGGTGCGCGTGGCGGTAGTTGCTGTCGATCAGGCGGTTCTCGATCATCCGTGCCGTCATGCCCAGCAGCACCAGCAGGTGCTGCTGCATCAGCGTCGAGCGGCTGGAGACGTCGAGCACCGCGGCCATCTCGCCCGAGGGGTCGAACACCGGCACCGCCGAGCAGGTCAGCCCGGTGAACTGGGTGTAGAAGTGGTCGTCACGGCGCACCGCCACCGGCGCGGCCGCGGCCAGGCAGGTGCCCATGCCGTTGGTGCCGGCCTCGGTCTCGCTCCAGACCACGCCGGGGCGCAGGCCCAGCGGGCCGACCTCGGCGGCAAAGTCGGGCGCGGCCACCATGTGCAGGATCACGCCCTCGGTGTCGGTGAGCACCACCGCCGCCTCGGGGTCGGAGAGCTGCTGGTACAGCGTCGCCATCTCGTGGCGGGCGCTGTCGAGCAGGCCGGCGTTGCGCGCCAGGCGTTCGTCCAGCGCCTGCGACTCCAGCGCGCGCAGCGCGCGCGGCCGGTCGGGGTGCAGCAGGTACTCGTCCAGGCAGCGCCGCCAGGATCGCGCCACCACGTCCGCACTCTGCGGGTCGAAGCTGCTGCGGACCACGTCGAAGACCCGGTCGGCATGCCGACCGCTACCGATCACACCCATCACCATCAGATGCTCCTACTGCTCAGCGCCTGCGCTGCTCGTCTCGGCAGATGACATGCGGATCGACCCCTCAATACCGAGAAGTTTTCCCGCCGAACCGCCACCAGGCCACCCGCACTTTCCCGCATCTTGGCTGTCACCCAGGTGACGCTGCCGATTCGGGCGCATTCCTTGCAGGACGGACGGGGCTTTCACCCAACGACACGAGGAGACCCATGTCCGCCCGCCTGGAACTGCAACCCCCGCCGCCCCGCTCTGCCGAGTTCTCCCCCGGGGTCTCTCCCGGGGTCTCTGCCGAGGCCACCCCGGCCCTCGACCTGATCTTCATCGAGGGCTACCGGGGCGAGACCGTCATCGGCATCCACCCCAGCGAGCTGCACGCCACCCAGCCGCTGCACATCGACCTCGTCGCCGGCCTGCCGAGGGCCGGCGCCTGCGACAGCGACTGCATCGCCGACACGATCGACTACGGCGTCGTGCGCGACCGCCTGGATGCGCTGATGCTCGACCACGGCGTGCAGCTGCTCGAGGCCCTGGCCGAGCGCATCGCCCGCCTGCTGCTGATCGACTTCGGCGCGGCCTGGGTGCGCGTGCGCATCGCCAAGCCGCGCAAGTTCGACAACGTGCAGGCCGTCGGTGTGCAGATCGAGCGCCGCCGCAGCGACCTGCGCGAGGATGCCTTGCCCGCAGCCCAATCCAACATCCGCGGCGCCCAGGTGCTGCGCTGGATCGGCGCCGGCCTCGTGCCGCAACGCGACGGCCGCGACGAGCGCGATCACTGAGTCACTGACCGCCCGCCCAATGCCGTCGCCCGACCTTACCGGTCGGGCTTTTTGTCGGCGTCGCCCCTGCGAACGCAAAAAGACCCGGGCCACCCCCACTTGGCGGCCCGGGCACAGAGTCACCCAGGAGTCAGTTCAATGCAGCGGTCATGAATGCGCGGCGAAGGGGTGGGCCGCGCCCGCCTTCTTGGCCACCACCTCGGCGGCGGTCGGCGAGCCGGCCACCGCGCGCGCGATCGCTTCCTTGGTCGCGGCGTAGTTGTAGTCCTGGATCTTGGCGTCGTCGGCGGCCAGCCAGTGGATGAACACGCCCACGCTGACGAAGAGGTTGTCGGCCTCGTCGGCGGGGATGGTGCCGTTCTCGACGCTGTCGGCCACCGCCATCGCCACGCCGCGCTGGGCCGGGCCGAACATCTGCACCGCCTGCTTGGCGCCCTTGATCGTGACCTTGTTGAACATCACGGTCGCCGGCTTGCACAGCAGGTTGGGCGCCACCACCGCCAGCAGCGAGGTGAAGCCGTCCTTGTTGTTGGTCAGGCAGTTGGCGAAGGCGGTCTCGGCGGCGCTGCCGCGCGGTCCGATGATCAGGTCGATGTGCGCGACCTCGTTGCCGTCGCCCACCAGGGATTCCCCGACCATCATGCGATCGATCTTGGCCATTCTTCAGTCTCCATTCAAAGGTTGTGGTCCGTGCGGCTGCCGCGTTGCAGCCTCAGCGGCAGCGGAGGTGCGGCCCGCAGGCCGGCTCCTGCAGGGAACTAATCACGTTCCGTGCCACCTTGGGTCGCGGCGCGCCGTTCAGCGTCCGGCGAGACGAGCAGGGCCGCCAACAGCGTCGCTACCGTCAGATCGGCGCTGGTTCCGGGATTCCAGCCCGCGGATTTAAGGGTTTCATCCCAGGCAGCGAAGGCAGGATCGCCGTCGACGGCCTGCGTGGGCTCGGCGGCGGCAGCGCGCAGCGCCCAGGGCCGCGCCGCGTTCAGGACAACCTGTGCCACGGGCATTCCGAGTTTGCGAACAAGGTGTGAATCGGGGGCCGAGGCCAGCCAGGCAAGGTAGACGCGCTGCACCGCCGCGGTCTGCGCGGCGCTCGGGTGATCGGGGCCGCCCTCAGGCGACGCGATCGCCGCCCGCCCCGCGGGGCCGAGCGCGGCCAGCCCGATGTCGAAGAGCTCGGTGAAACCGTCGCGGTACTGGCGGGCGATGCGGTCGCGGTCTGCGGCCAGCGCCATGGCT
>DAOLLE010000440.1:0-2993 GCA_035331205.1 Burkholderiaceae bacterium | reverse complement strand
CGCCACGATCGCGCGCGAGGCGTGGTCACCCGCGGGCAGGCGCGCCAGGTGGGCGGCCAGGTGCGCCTCGACCTGGCGCTCGGTCTCGATCACGAAGGCCAGCGCCGCGCCGCGCCCGGCTCGCCCGGCGAGCCAGCCGAGCGTGAAGGCGCCGGCGTACCACAACGGATTGAGCAGCGACGCCCGCGTGCCCAGCTCGGTCAGGCGCTGCTCGGTCCAGGCGAGGTGGTCCACCTCCTCGCTGGCTGCCGCCCGCCATTGCGCCTGCAACGCCGGATCCTCGCCGCCCAGCGCCTGGGCGTTGTACAGCGCCTGGGCGCAGACCTCGCCGACATGGTTCACGCGCATCAGCGCGCCGGCCAGCTGCTGTTCGGCCTCGGTCAGCGTCACCTCGTCGGCGCTGCCGGTGCCAGCGCTGTCGGCTGGGGTTGCCCGCGGCGTTGGCCGGCGGGCGTGGTGCCGCCCCCACACGGTACGAAGTCCCTGGTCCAGGGTGGCGATCAGGTGGTCGGTCGGGGTGAGGCGAGGCGTCATGGCGGGTTGGTGCGTGCGGGGCGTGACAGGGCAAGTCGCTGCGACTGTGGCGCAGAGTGGACGATGCGCAGGAGCAACAGTATGGGATTGGCAGGCTCTAATCGGGCCGCCAATCGCCCCACACGAAGCCAGCAATTCCCGTGATGGCCATCACGCTGCGCGAGCTGCAAGTGAATGTTGCAGGCGGACAACGCTTCGGGGGAGATTGTGGTTTCCCGGCTTGGCAACACGTCGAAGCGTCTGGTGGAATAGCGCCAGCTTCCGGTGAGGAGGTCGGCCTGAAACGGCGCTGCAATCTGGTTTTTCAGTCGCAGGCTCCACTCGGGACAACGTGTTCAACCTAGGAGATTGATTCATGAAGAAGTCGTTGCTTGCTCTGGCTGTGCTGGGCGCTTTCTCGGGTGTCGCTGCGGCCCAGTCCTCGGTCACCCTGTACGGCACGCTGGACGTCGGTCTCTCGCGTCAGACCGGCGTGAAGTGGACGGCCTTCGGCGTGGACGGTGCTTCTTTCCACACCCCGTCGCGCTTCGGCTTGAAGGGCTCGGAAGATCTGGGTGGTGGCAACCGTGCCATCTTCGATCTGCAGACCTCTGGCTTCGGCATGGGTGACGGTAAGCAGAAGGGCGGCGGGTTTGCCTTCGGTCGTGAAGCTTACGTTGGCGTTGCCAACGCTGCACTGGGCACCGTCAAGGCCGGTCTGGATGCTTCCGTTGCCACCTACGCCTTCGCCGGCATCAACCTGAACGGCATCTCCACGTCCGACGCGGCTGACGCCGTGGGCATCGACCCGGTGACCTGGTACGGTTCGTCGCGTCGCAAGGGCTTCGCCAGCTACACCACCGCCAACTGGGGTGGCTTCGACGCGATGGTTGGTTACACCTTCAAGCAGACTGCACAGCTGCTGGGTGACACCAAGGCCCAGACCCAGGTCCGTGCCAACTACACCATCGGTGGTCTGAGTCTGGCTGCCACGGTGGAAACCTCGCACACGGCTGCGAATCGCACCGCTTTTGCTCTGGGTGCCAAGTACGACGCCCCGATGTTTATGGTGTCCGGTGGCTATGTCCGCAGCGAGTCCGAGGGCAACGAAGCCAACAACAACGGCAAGGGTAAGGGTTTGATGCTGGGTGGTGCCGGTAAGTTCGGTGCTGCGCAGGCTGGTCTGCAACTGGCTCGCAACCAGGAAACCAAGGACAGCGCTTACGAACTGTTCGCCAACTACGCCATGTCTAAGCGCACCACTCTGTATGCTGACTTCGTCACGAAGACCGACAAGTCGACGGGCAAGGACGACGTGAAGACCCACAAGCTGGGTCTGGGTGTTGTTCACTCCTTCTGATCCGGAGGCAGGCTTGAGCCTGCTGACTTCAGATGCTTGAGAAAAGCCACCTTCGGGTGGCTTTTTCCTTTTCTGTGAGGCCACTGCGAGTGCAGTGGTCATGGCGGGTGGGTGATTGCGAAAGGTGGCGGTGGTGGCAAGGGCAGTGGTGGCGATGATCGGCAATCGGGTGCGCACGGTCGTTCTGGGTGGCTGTGCCGCGGGGCTGGTTGGCTGTGCGCCGCTGCCGCAGGCGGATGACCCGGCGAGCGACGTTGCGTCGGGGCCTGCGTCGGCCCAACGGGCAACCAATTGGAAGGCGGTTCCCCTGCCCGGCAAGGCGCGCACCGATTACCGACCGGTCTCGATCGACGGACGATTCGCGATCCACGCCCGCGCTGAGCGCTCGGCCAGCATGTGGCGCCAGCAGCTGCGTGTGCTGCCGCAGGATCTGGGGTGGCTGAGCTTCAGCTGGAAGGTGCCGCAACTGATTCCCCACGCAGACCTGTCGGCCAGTGATACCGACGACACCCCGGTTCGCGTGGTGCTGGCCTTCGATGGCGATCATGCTCGTCTGTCGATGCGCAACCGCATGCTCTTCGACCTCGCCCAGGCGTTGACCGGTGAGGCCCCGCCTTATGCGACGCTGATGTACGTCTGGGAGCCCAAAGCGCCGGTGGGCAGCGTGATCCGTGCGCCGCGCACCGACCGGGTGCGTGGGCTGGTGGTCGAATCCGGCGCGCAGCGGCTGGGCCGCTGGCTGGCCTACGAGCGCGACATCGTGGCCGACTTCCGTCAGGCCTACGGCGAGGATCCTGGCGCGCTGATCGGTGTGGCGGTGATGACCGACAGCGACAACACGGGCAGCGAGATCGAGGCCTATTACGGCGGCATCGAGCTGCGTGGTGCGGCGCCCCTGCGCCTGCTCTGAGGATGAAGCTGCGTGGCGATCCGGACGCTGCGTCGCTGGCGGATCAAGGTCGACTGGCTGCCGGGGCGTTGCTGGCCGCCGACGCCGCGCCGTTGACCGGCTTGGCCTTCGGCAGGTACAGCGGGCCCTTCTGGCCGCAGGCGGCCAGCAGCGCGGCGCAGCCCAATGTGGCCACCCATGCGGCGAGCCCGCGCGGCGCCGGGCGCAGGG
>DAOLLE010000439.1:0-3024 GCA_035331205.1 Burkholderiaceae bacterium | reverse complement strand
GGCAGCCAGCTGCTGGCGCTGCTGACCGAGGCCAAGCGCGGCGAGATGGTGGTGGACTTCTGCGCCGGCGCGGGCGGCAAGACGCTGGCGCTGGGCGCGATGATGCGCAACACCGGCCGGCTCTACGCCTTCGACGTGTCGGCGCATCGCCTGGCCGCGCTCAAGCCGCGCCTGGCGCGCAGCGGCCTGTCCAACGTCTACCCGGCCGGCATCTCGCACGAGCGCGACGAGCGCATCAAGCGCCTGTCGGGCAAGGTCGATCGCGTGCTGGTCGACGCACCCTGCTCGGGCCTGGGCACGCTGCGCCGCAACCCCGACCTGAAGTGGCGCCAGTCGCCCGAGGCGGTGGCCGAGCTGGTGGCCAAGCAGACGGCCATCCTGAACAGCGCGGCGCGCCTGCTCAAGCCGGGCGGCCGGCTGGTCTACGCCACCTGCAGCCTGCTGCGCGCCGAGAACGAGGCCGTGGCCGAGGCCTTCAGCGCCGCGCACCCGGACTTCGAGCCGCTGGACGCGGCGGAGATCCTGCAACGCCAGGGCGTGGCCGACGCTCGCCCGCTGACGATCCCGGTGGCCGGTCCCGAGGCGGCGCCTGTCGAGGCCGCCGCCGACGCCGAGCCGACCGCGGACGTGGCCGTTGCGCCGGCGCCGACCGAGGCTGCCGACGGCACGGCCGTGCCCTCCTACCTGCGCCTGTGGCCGCAGCGGCACGGCAGCGACGGCTTCTTCGCCGCAGTCTGGCAGCGGCGCTGACGCAGCGATTCAGGTGGCCGGAGCCACCGGACGGGCACCGGGATTAGGGTGCCGTCCCCAGGCGCGGTCCGTAGAATTCGCCCCCGTTGGCCCCAGGTCGACGAGAGGGCGCGGAATCTGTGCGCCCGGTGTTGCGTGAAGGTTCCCTGATGTCCGATTTCTCCTCGCTGGGCGGCGCGCTGCTCGATGGGCTGGCCCACGGACTGCTCCATGCGAGCGTCTGGCAGATGGTGGTGGTCACGCTGGTGGCCACGCACATCACCATCGCCGCGGTGACGATCTTCCTTCACCGTGCGCAGGCCCACCGCGCGCTGGAGCTGGGGCCGCTGCCGTCGCACTTCTTCCGTCTCTGGCTCTGGCTGACCACCGGCATGGTGACCCAGGAGTGGGTGGCGATTCACCGCAAGCACCACGCCAAGTGCGAGACGGTGGACGATCCGCACAGCCCGATCACCCGTGGCCTGAAGACCGTGCTGCTGACCGGCAGCGAGCTCTACCGCGCCGAAGCGAAGAACCAGGAGACGCTGAGCAAGTACGGCCACGGCACGCCCGACGACTGGGTCGAACGCAACGTCTACAGCCGCTTCGTCTGGCAGGGCGTGGCGCTCACGCTGATCGCCGACGTGCTGCTCTTCGGCGCGGCCGGCCTGACGATCTGGTCGGTGCAGATGCTGTGGATCCCGATCACCGCGGCCGGGATCATCAACGGCATTGGCCACTACTGGGGCTACCGCAACTTCGAGGCGCCGGACACCTCGACCAACATCTCGCCCTGGGGCCTGATCATCGGCGGCGAGGAACTGCACAACAACCACCACACCTACCCAACCTCGGCCAAGCTGTCGGTCAAGCCCTACGAGTTCGACATCGGCTGGGGCTACATCCGGGCGATGGAACTGCTGGGCCTGGCCCGGGTGCGCCGGACGCCGCCGCTGCTCAAGCTCGGCAGCGCCAAGCCAGTGGCCGACAGCCAGACGCTGGAGGCGCTGATCGCGCACCGCTACGAGGTCATGGCCGCCTACGCCCGCAACCTGCAGCAGGCCTGCGCCGAGGAGCTCGGCCGCCTGAAGGCGCAGGGCGCGCAGAACACCGAGGGGTGGGCCAACATGCGCCTGGCCTCGCGCTGGCTGCACCGCGACCGCGAGCGCATCCCGGCTGCGCTGCGTGGCCAGGTCGACAGCGCCTGCGGCCAGAGCGCCGCACTGGCCAAGCTGGTGACGATGCGCGAGGAACTGCGCGGGCTGTGGACGCGCACGAACGTCTCGGCCGAGCAGCTGGTCAGCGACCTGCAGGCCTGGTGCCGGCGCGCCGAGGACAGCGGAATCGCCAGCCTGCAGGAGTTCGCCCGCACGCTGCGCAGCGCGCGCGCCTGAGGGGTCTGACCGAGCGGGGCTGGAGCGGCCGGTTCAGGCCGCGAGGCGGGGTGTTTCGGTGGCCACTGCCGTGTCGTCGCCATCGCGCAGCCGGGTGAGGTCGTAGAGAAAAAGCAGGTCGCGGAAGGTGGCCAGCGCCACCGGTGGCAGGCCGCGGTCGCGCAGCAGGTGGGCGCGCAGCCAGTCCAGTGCCGCGCCGGGCTGCGGCCAGGCGGCGCACAGGCGGTCGAGCAGTTCGGGCTCCTCGTCCAGCGCCGGGCCCTCGTTCGCCGCCCACGGCGAACCCGGCAGCACACGCAGGTTGTAGAGTGCTTCGAGCTGGGCGGCGACGCGCTCGCGGTTCTGCGGCTGCTGCATCAGCCCGTAAAGGTCGAGCAGGCGCAGCAGCAGCCAGGGGCTCTTGCCCGGGCGGGCCTGCAGCGCGTGCTCCAGGATCGTCGCCGCCGCACCGTGAAAGCCATCGGCGATCATCTGATCGACCTGTTGCAGGGCCGGTGTGCAGCCGCTGCCTTCGAGGTGGGGCTCGCCGAAGTCGGCGCCGGCCCAGGGACTGCGGCCGGCGGTGCTTGTCGCTTCCCGAGGGCTGGCCGCTGCGCCAGGCCAGGGCAGGGCAGCGCCGGGATTGATGGCACGGGCCGGCGGCTCCGGCAGGTCGATCGGGCTCGGCTCCGGTGCCCCGGGAGCCAGATCCGCCGACCACGGCGGTTCGAACAACGGTCCGGTCCGCCGGTCCGGCGGGTGGGCGAAGGATGCTGCGTTGCCGTGCCCCGGCTCGTCGCTGGCGGGCGGGGCAAGCGCCGAGTCGCTGTCGTGGCCATGGCGTGCCAGCGGGTTGCGAGCCAGCCGCGGCAGGATGTGCTGGCTTTATGCACGTCGATATCGGTGGGCTGGCGGGCGGATC
>DAOLLE010000438.1:1356-3046 GCA_035331205.1 Burkholderiaceae bacterium | reverse complement strand
GGGGCTTTCGCAATCATTCGGTTCAACTCACATTGCTCACTTTGACGAACGGCACCATCAGCTCTTCAATCGAGATGCCGCCATGCACGACCGCCTGCTCGCCTTGCGGCATGAAGGCTGTTCGTGCACCAGCGAACAGGGTCAAGAAGTTCGCGGGCAGTCCAGCGATCTCGATGCGGTAGCTATTGGGGTTCGACGCGGCCGACTCCGCCGCCAGCGTTTCGCTGCGGTACGTCCGAACACGCTCGCCACGCATCTCTGCAGCCACGCCCTGCTTGGGGCGCCCCTGTCCTACTGCCTCGACGTTGCCGTGGTCGGCAGTCAGGTAGACGTGAAAGCCTTTGCTGGTCAGCCGGTCAAGCAGGCGCTCGACGAAGCCCGTCTCACACCAGCTCTCGATCTGCGCAGCGATCCCGCGCTTCCCAAGCGCCGCGCCGTGCACGATCTCGTCGACCGTGTCGACCACGATCCCTGCCACCTTCAACGCGGAGTTGCTCAACGCAGCGTCCAGATCATCCAACTGGTCATTGCGCTTGATGCCCTTGCGGTACAGGACCTCGTTCGCCCGCAGCCCCTGGTCTTGCCAGAACCGCGCCCACTGATTCGGCTCGGGTGCGGTCGACTCGATCGTGTCCGCAAATTCCCGCGGCTTAAGCCCCGAGAAAATCGCTTGTCGAGAAACCGATGTCAGCGTCGGCAACCAGGCAAAGCACGCCGCTTCATCGAAAGCGATCTTCGGCGCTCGCTTGGCCAGGGCCTCTCGAATCTGCACCCACTGATCGATCGCCAACCCATCGAACACGAGCAATGCGATCTTGTCTTCACCGGCGCCGCGCCGCATGGAGAGGAAGCGCGGGATGTGGTGGACCATGACCGGTCCTTTCGCCACGGGCAGCGACGGCAGATCAGCGTAGTGCTTGCCAGTCCACTGCCTTAGGCTTTCATCGGCCGAGGTCTGCAGGTCGACGATGGCGGCCCGCAGGCCCTCTGCACGGACCGAATCCAGCGCATGGAAGCGGGCCAGCACCTCGCCAAACTTCCGCGCCGTGCTGGTCCAGTCGCGGAACGACGACTCGACGGTGGGAAGCGTCTGATGGAGACTCTTGATGCCCTCCTCCACCAAGTTCCGCAGTGCCAGCGGATCTTGAATGATGCCGACTTTGGCCCATTCCGGAATCGTCGGCAGCGCGCCCCGGACGGCCAACGGATGCAGCAGACCATCCAGGAACATGGAATCGACGATCACGCGCACGTCCGGGTGCTCGAAGGGCAGCTCCACCTTCCCGGCAAACTCAGGAGCCGGCGGTTCCCCGGCGCGCGTGCCATCAACGCCCCGATCCGACAGATACCGGTACCAGGCATCCTGAACTACCCGCAACAGCGTCGCCTTTGAGCAGAACAGCTCGCTCAGGGGCAAGGCTTTGAATGCCGGGATGTCGCCAAGCACCTGCGCAACGTGATCGCCCAGCATTGGCGGGAGCGCCTCCTCCCGGTAGTGCAAACGCAGCAGCTCTCGCCAGAGATCCTCGGGGCGCGAGATCAGGTGGGGGCTGATCCTGAAGATGTGGGTCAGGATGAACTCTTTGGTCGCCGACTCCCCGAGGGATTGCGTCGCGTGCCGGGCCTGCGCGGCATAGAGCGCCTCGTGATGCTCCGGCCCGATCTGCCGAACGACCGTGTAGCTGAGCTT
>DAOLLE010000438.1:0-1256 GCA_035331205.1 Burkholderiaceae bacterium | reverse complement strand
CGCTTGCGCCGATGCTCGCGCACCTGCGGCAACCCGATCCGGCCGATCGCCTGGTATCGCGCGTCGTACGCGTAGCGGGCACGCTCGCGCTCGTCCTTCAGCCGAGCACGATGTTCCTCCAGCAGACTGGAGAACAGGCGCTCTCCCTGGGCCCTGGCCGCCGTTGTCGAGGTGTCGAACCACGCGGCCGATTCCGTGGTGGTGCTCTTGCCGTGGATGTCGATGGCCTCGGTGAGCAGCAGATCCCAGATGCGCTTGGCGGTCGGCACAAAGGTGCGCCCGTCGTCCGTGGCGAACACCGGCAGAAAGCGCTTGCGGCTGAACCCCGGCGCCGACAGGCTGATCTCCCACAAGGACCACACGCCCGCAATTCCGTCCGGTAGTCCACCTACCTTGACGCACGGCAGCGGTTGCCCAGCCACCCAGCGGGGCAGTTCGCTGATGACCGCCCGCGCGCGGGGATCTTCCAGCGTCACCCATTCCAGTTCCGGGTTCTGCTCGGCCGTGCGCGCGTCGAAGCACACCCTGGGCGACTCGCTGCCATCCGCCCACCGCACGCGCCAAGCCTCACCGCTCTTGACTGCCGCGCCACCCCGGGCCGGCAAACCGGTCGTGATCGCGCGCTCCAGCCAGAACTGCGCCGGGTGGTCGCGCCACTTGCGGGCGTCGTCCGGCTCCAGGGCGTGCGTGTCGGCGAGCAAGCCGCTGTTCTTGCGCGCTTCCGCCACCTTGTCGCGCACCTGGTTGATCGCCGCGTCGCACTCCTTCTCGATGGATGCCGGGTCCTGAAGTCCGTGCACGAACAGCTCGTCGAAGATCGGCTCCGCTTCCACCGAGTCCATCACGTCGGAGGCCTTGTCGACGCCGAACTCCTCGGCGATGACCGCGAGCTTTTCTTCGAGCACCTGGCGGACGCGGTGCTCGACGGTGTCTTCGAGCACGAAGTTGATGGCCCGCACCACGTGCTGCTGGCCGATCCGGTCCACGCGCCCGATGCGCTGCTCCAGCCGCATCGGGTTCCACGGCATGTCGAAGTTGACGACGACGTGACAGAACTGCAGGTTCAAGCCCTCGCCCCCGGCATCGGTGGAGATCAGCACCCGCTTGTCGCCAGCGAACGCCTGCTGCGCCTTGGCGCGGGCATCGAGATCCATGCCGCCATTGAGCAGCGCAATCGAGAAACCCCGGCTTTCGAGGAAGCCCGCCAGCATCGCCTGTGTCGGCACGAACTCGGTGAAGACCAGCACCTTGAGCGC
>DAOLLE010000437.1:0-3052 GCA_035331205.1 Burkholderiaceae bacterium | reverse complement strand
GGCCAGCGCCCGCGCACTGGCGGCCCGGCCGGCACTGCGCGACGCCTACGTCGAGCTGCACGGCCCGCTGGGCGCCGGTAAGACCACCTTCGCGCGCCACCTGCTGCGCGCGCTCGGCGTGGCCGGGCGCGTGAAGAGCCCCACCTACGCCGTGATGGAGCCATACGAGCTGCCGGGCGGCATGGTCTGGCACTTCGACTTCTACCGCTTCAACGACCCGCAGGAGTGGGAGGACGCCGGTTTCCGCGACGTCTTCGCGAGCCGCGGCCTGAAGCTTGCCGAGTGGCCCGAGAAGGCCGAGGGCTTGCTGCCCGCGCCCGACCTGCGCGTGGACATCGAGCCGCTCGAGGCCGACAAGCGGCGCGTCACGCTCGCGGCGTGCACGCCGCGGGGCCTGGAGCTGCTGCCGTGAGCCCGGATCGCCGGCACGCCCTGCGCACGATGGGCTCGCTGGTGCTGCTGCTCGGCAGCGCCGAGATCGCCCGTGGCGCAAGCATCGTCGCCGTGCGCGTCTGGCCGGCCGACGAGTACACGCGCGTCACCATCGAATCCGACACGCCGCTGACCGAGCGCCACTTCCTCGCCGGCAACCCCGACCGGCTGGTGATCGACATCGACGGCCTCGAGCTCAGCCCGGCGCTGCGCGAGATCGTCGGCAAGGTGCAGCCCGACGACCCGTTCATCGCCGGCGTGCGCGTCGGCCAGAACCAGCCGCGCGTGGTGCGCCTCGTGATCGACCTGAAGCAGGCGAGCGCGCCGCAGCTGTTCACGCTCGCGCCGGTGGCGGCCTACCAGCACCGCATGGTGTTCGACCTCTACCCGGTGAAGGAGCGCGACCCGCTGCTCGCGCTGATCGAGGACAAGGAGCGTGCCGAGCAGCAGGCCGCCAAGGCCGTCCAGGACGCGCTGGGCGAATTCATCGGCCGCATCGAGCGCCCGCCCTCGGCCAAGGGACCGGCCTCCGCGCCGCCGCAGCAGACGCCCGCGCCGCAGCCGCTGCCGCACATCGCCAAGGACAAGATCGACCGGCTGATCGTGGTCGCGATCGACCCCGGCCACGGCGGCGAGGACCCCGGAGCCATCGGCCCCACCGGCCTGCGCGAGAAGGACGTGGTGCTGAAGATGGGCCTGCAGCTGGCCGAGCGCATCAACGCCCGCCCTGGCATGCGCGCGGTGCTCACCCGCGACGCCGACTACTTCGTGCCGCTGCAGGAGCGTGTGGCCAAGGCGCGCCGGGTGCAGGCCGACCTGTTCATGTCGGTGCACGCCGATGCCTTCATCCACCCGCGTGCGCGCGGCGCCTCGGTGTTCGCGCTGTCCCATTCGGGCGCTAGCAGCGCTGCCGCGCGCTGGCTGGCGCAGCGGCAGAACGCCTCGGACGCGATCGGCGGCATCAACGTCAAGGCGGCGATGCAGGACCGCCAGATCCTGCGCGCGCTGATCGACATGAGCACCACCGCGCAGATCAAGGACAGCCTGCGCGTGGGCCGCGAGGTGCTGGGCAACATCGGCCGCATCGGCAAGCTGCACCGCGGCGAGGTCGAGCAGGCCAGCTTCGCGGTGCTGAAGGCGCCGGACATCCCCTCGATCCTGGTCGAGACCGCCTTCATCTCCAACCCGGAGGAGGAGCAGCGTCTGCGCACGGAGCGCTACCAGGCGCAGATGGTGCAGGCGATGTACGCAGGCATCGTGCGCTACTTCGCGCGCAACCCGCCGCTGGCGCGCAGCCGGATCGTGTGATGGCCTCTCCCTCCTCTGTTTCGTACCGCATCGGCCGTCCCTTGTGGCGGGGCATTGGCTGCGTTGTGACGGCAGTCCTGCTGCTGGTCGCGGCGCGGGCAAGCCAGGCTGCGCCGCCGAACCTGCTCGGCGAGCTGCCCAGTGTCCAGCCCTGCCCGGCAGGGCTGCCCGACGGCGTCGAGTGCCGGCGCGGTCGGGACTACCTGGGCGCCTGGGTCTGGATGGCGCGGCCGGCGGGGTGGATGGGCGGCCCGGTGGTCGTTCATGCCCACGACGGACCGGACCTCGGCGATCCCAACGCCGCTCGCAGTGCGCAGGACCTGCAACGCGGCGCCTTCTGGCTGCGCTCGGGTTGGGCCTGGGTGGGCTCGACCTACCGCCAGGGCGGTGTCGAACTGCGCACCGCGGCCGACGACACCGAGCGGGCGCGCCAGTCCTTCGTCGCCGAATATGGCGAGCCGGGCTTCACGCTGCTGCAGGGCCAGGGCTGGGGTGCCGGCGTCGCGGCGTCGGTGGCCGAGCGCTTCACGACGCCCGACTGGCACCCGCGCCGGCCGATGAGCGGGCGCCCGCCCTACAGCGCCTTGCTGCTGACCAACGGCGTGCTGGCCGGCGCGCGCAGCGACGACGTGCGGCTCGACCTGCGCGTGATCTTCCAGGCGCTGTGCGCCAATCACCCGCGATCGGACGAGCCCGGCTACCCGCTGTGGATGGGCTACCCGCTGATTGCCGGCAAGGTGCAGCCGATGACGCGCGAACAGCTCGCCGAGCGCCTCAACGACTGCACTGGCTTGAACCGGGCGCCGGCCCAGCGCACGGCGGCGCAGCAGCGCGCGCTGCAGACGCTCAGCCGCGTCACGACGATTCCCGAGCCGGCGCTGCTCGACCACCTGGCCTGGGCGACCTGGCACTTCCACGACATCGTCTGGCGCAAGCTCAAGGGCCTCAACCCCTTCGGCAACGAAGGCGTGGTCTACCGCGGCTCGGGCAGCGCCGAGACCGACCGCTGGCTCAACCAGCGCGTCGACCGCTACCGCGCCGACCCGGCGGCGCTGGAGGCTCTGGCGGCCGACGTCAGCCCCAGCGGGCGCATCCACCGCCCAGTGGCGACGCTGCACGCGGTGCGCGATCCCATCGCCTTCGTCGAGTTCGAGGCGCAGTGGCGCCAGACGATGGAAGAGGCCGGTAGCGCCGACAACCTGCTCCAGCTCTTCACCGACGAGGCTGCGCACGACGACCCGGGCGAAGCGGCGATGCTGGCCACCGCGGCGGCACTGCAGGACTGGGTGCGCAGCGGCCAGCGGCCCACGCC
>DAOLLE010000436.1:0-3085 GCA_035331205.1 Burkholderiaceae bacterium | reverse complement strand
ACTCGCTGGTGGTGGTCGAGCACGACATGAAGTTCGTCGACCAGCTCACCGAGGGCCGCAAGACCGTCACCGTGCTGCACGAAGGCAGCGTGCTGGCCGAAGGCAAGCTCGCCGACGTTCAGGCCAACGACAAGGTGGTCGAGGTTTACCTCGGCCGTTGAGGAGTGCAGATGCTCAAGGTTTCCGGACTCAACCAGTACTACGGCGGCAGCCACATCCTGCGCGGCCTGGACTTCGAGGCCCAGCTCGGCGAGGTCACCGTCGTGCTCGGCCGCAACGGCGTGGGCAAAACCACCCTGCTCAAAAGCCTGATGGGCGTGGTGCCCATCAAGACCGGCCAGATCGCGCTGGACGGGCAAGACATCAGCCGCGACGTCCCCTACGAGCGCGTGCGCAAGGGCGTGGGCTACGTGCCCCAGGGCCGCGAGATCTTCGGCCGCCTGACGGTGGAAGAGAACCTGCGCATGGGCCTGGCCTACAAGAGCGGCAGCACGCCCATCCCGGCCGAGCTCTTCGAGCTTTTCCCCATCCTCAAGCAGTTCCTGCACCGCCGCGGCGGCGACCTCTCCGGCGGCCAGCAGCAGCAGCTGGCCATCGCCCGGGCCTTGGCGGCCGGCCCCAAGCTGCTGATCCTGGACGAGCCCACCGAGGGCATCCAGCCCAGCATCATCAAGGACATCGGCCGCGTCATCCGCATGCTGGCCGACCGCAAGACCATGGCCATCGTGCTGGTGGAGCAGTACTACGACTTCGCCGCCGAACTGGCCGACCAGTACCTGGTGATGGAGCGCGGCGAGATCATCGCCCGCGGCCGCGGCAGCGAGATGGAGGCCAACGGGGTGCGGCAGCTGATGTCGATCTGACCTTGCCGCGTAGGTTCAGGTTGTCGGGGTGATTTATTGGGTGCACAATAAATCGTGCGCATCACCTTCGATCCTGCCAAGGATGCTTCGAACCAGACCAAGCACGGTGTGTCACTGGCCCTGGCGACGCAGCTGGAGTGGGAAGAGCTGCTGTGCCGCCCGGATACCCGGCGCGACTACGGTGAACTTCGCGAGATCGGCTACGCGCCCATCGGCGACCGGCTCTTCTGCGTGGTGTTCGTGCAGCGCGGCAATGAATTGCGGGTGGTCAGTCTGCGCAAGGCCAACCGCCGAGAGGTCATCGACTATGCCCGACACGATCAAGACCCGGACCGGTAGAACACTGGTGCTGCCCTCGCCCGAGGAGGATGCCGCCATTGCCGCTGGTATCGCGGCGGATCCGGACACGGCTGAGTTGACGCCTGCGGAATTCGCCACCTTGCGCCCCCTGCGCGGGCGCCCGCCCGCCGCCACCACCAAGCAGGCCGTGAAGCTTCGCCTGGACCCCGACGTGCTGGCCGCCTTGCGTGCCAGCGGGCGTGGATGGCAGACGCGGGTCAATGAGTTGCTGCGGCGGGAGTTGCTGGGCGGTTCGTGAGGCGGTGCGTCCGCCGTGGATGCTGCGCGTTGCTCATGCCGACACCGGGTCGTGCCAACGGCGTTCGGCAGCTGATGTCGATCTGAAACGCCTCCGGGGCGCCCCGCGGCGCCCCACCCTCACTGCGCCTTCAGCGGCACGTGCGTACGGAAGGTCCAGCACTGGGCGAGGTAGGCCTCGCCGGCCGGTGTGCCGTAGGTGACGCCAGCGGGCATTTCGACCTGGGTCGGGGCCTTGGGCAGGGCCTGGCGGGCGTCGACCTTGAAGGCCTCGTTCTCGTAGGACAGGTCGCCCGCCGGGTCGAGCTTGACGTACTTGGTGCCGTGCGGCTGCTTCAGGTGCACCAGCGTGGCCGGGGCGTCGGAGTTGCCGTAGGGCTTCAGTCGCACCACCCCGCCCTTTGCGTCCTCGTAGAACACCTGCACGTAAGGCACGATCATCTGGCCGCGCGGGTTGTGCGTGGTCACCTTGACCGTCTTGGTCCAGACGCCATCGGCCGAGCGGTAGGCCATAGAGAAGCCGTCGGGCTGCACCTGCGTCTGCTGCGTCGGGACAAAGTAGCCGGCCTGCCCGCCGCTGATGCTGCGGTCGATCTCATCGACCGTCCGGCCCGCCAGCTCCACCGCGAAGATCGAATCGACCTGGGTCGTGGCGACATAGGCCTGCGCCTGCGTGTCGAAGCGCGCCTTGGCGGTCTGCACCGGCGGGGTCAGCGCGGTGGCCGAGAACATCGACAGCGGGCAGCTGGCCTGGCTGAAGGCCTGCAGCGGCAGGGCGATCAGCGCTGCGGTCATCCAGCGGGCGGCGGTGGGCAACGGGCAGCGGCAAAGGTTCATGTGTCCATCCTGAATTGGCAAATATGAACCTGCGATTTTGACCAAAGGCCCGAGGCAGAAGCCGGCGCAGACCACCGCGCTGCGACGCCCAAGCAGCACAATGCCGCTCCAGGCTGGGGTTCAGCCGAACGACTGACGGGAACGATGACGATTGCGCTGGCGGTGCTGTTGGGTTTGGTGATGGCGGTGTCCCTGCTGCACTACGAGGTGCTGCGTGGGCTGGACACAGCGCTGGTGACGCTGCGCATTCCGGCTCGCAGCAAGCTGCTGGTCGCCGCGGTGGTGACCCTGCTGGCGCACGCCGCCGAGGCCGGCCTTTACGCCCTGGGGCTCTGGCTGCTGGCGGTGGTGCTGCAGGTGGGCAGCCTGAACCCGACCAACCGCCAGACCTGGCAGGACTTCATGTATTTCTCGCTGGAGACCTACTCGTCGCTGGGCTTCGGTGACCTCACGCCGCAGGGGCCCCTGCGCATCGTCGCCGGGCTGGAGGCCTTGCACGGGCTGCTGCTGATCGGCTGGTCGGCCTCGTTCCTGCACCTGGCGATGGAGCGCTACTGGGGCACGCACCGCAGCAGGCGCTGACCGCCACACCCGGTCCGCCCCCAACGCGCGTCACCCGCCGTCCGAACCCGCGATCAGGCGGTCCACCAGCGCGACCAGGTCCTCATCCCCCCCAAAGGCGCCGGAGCGGCTGTGGCAGACCACGCCGTCCCAGGCGCCGCCCAGCCAGCGCGCCTGGCCCCAGCCGGGGCGCAGGCCGCGGGCGGCGATCAGACCACGCGCGCCGG
>DAOLLE010000435.1:0-3115 GCA_035331205.1 Burkholderiaceae bacterium | reverse complement strand
CCGATGCGTCGGTGTACTCGCCGGTGCTCACCGGCGTGATCACGCCGGCCGGCGTGGATGCGGATGCGCTGCGCAAGCTGATCCACGAGCGCTTCGACCTCTCGCTGGGCACCGGCCTCGGCAAGGTGAAGGGCCGCATGTTCCGCATCGGCCACCTCGGCGACTGCAACGACCTGACGCTGATGGCCGCGCTCTCAGGCGTCGAGATGGGCTTCAAGCTCGCCGGCGTGGCCATCGCCGGCAGCGGCGTGCAGGCGGCGATGGAGCATTTCGCCGCGCACCCGCAGGCGGCGCCGCTGCGCGCCGCGGCCTGAACGACATCGCCGAACAAGAGCACAGGAGACAAGCCTCATGCAACGCCGTTCCATCCTCAAGGCCGCCGCGGGCGCGGCCACCACGCTGGCCGTGCCGCAGGTCTTCGCCCAGCCCTGGCCGAGCGGCCCGATCCGCATCATCGTCGGCTTCCCGCCCGGCGGCGGCACCGATGCGCTGGCGCGCGTGCTGTCGGTCAAGCTCACGCAGATGTGGAACCAGCAGGTCATCGTCGAGAACAAGGCCGGCGTGGCCGGCGTGCTGGCGGCCGACTACGTCGCCCAGCAGGCGAGCGACGGCACCACGCTGCTGATGGCGCACATCAACAGCCACGCGCTCGCGCCCAGCCTGCAGCCCAAGCTGAACTACAGCGTCGAGCGCGACTTCGTGCCCATCGTGCTGGTCGGCGTCACGCCCAACCTGCTGATCGCCAACACCAACGAAGCGGCGCGCACGGTCAAGGACATCGTTGCGCTGTGCAAGGCCAAGCCCGGCCAGGTGACGTTCGGCTCGGCCGGCAACGGCTCGGCGCAGCACCTCGCGCTCGAGCTCTTCAAGCTGCAGGCCAAGGTCGACGCGATCCACGTGCCCTACAAGGGCAGCGGGCCGCTGCTCACCGACCTGATGGGCGGGCAGATCCAGTACAGCTTCGAGACCATGACCGCGGCCACGCCGCACGTGAAGAGCGGCAAGGTGCTGGCGGTGGCGCAGACGCGCACCAAGCGCGCCAAGGGCCACCCCAGCGTGCCGACCATGGAGGAGCAGGGCTTCCCCGGCTTCGAGGCCACCACCTGGTACGGCCTGGTCGGCCCCGGCAAGCTGCCGACGGCGATCGCGCAGAAGATGAACGAGGACGTCAACAAGGTACTCGCCATGCCCGACGTGCAGGAGAAGCTCGACACCTACGGCGCCGAGGACGGCGGCGGCACGCGCGAGAAGTTCGCCGCCTTCATCCGCTCCGAGACCGCCAAGTGGGCCAGGGTGGTGAAGGACGGGCACATCAAGGTGGAGAGCTGAGGTAGCGCACTGGCCGCTGGCGACCCGGAGCCGAAATCCGACCTGCAAGATGCGGCGGCTGCAACCAGACGCTCCACGTGGCGGTTCCATCGACTTATACTTTCCACGTACGGAAAGTATTGGAGCCCGCATGACCGCCCTCACGTTGCACTACCACCCCCTCTCTTCCTATTGCCACAAGGTGCTGATCGCCCTCGACGTTCTGGGGATCGAGTTCGACAAGCGGCTGCTCAATCTGGGCGATCCCGCCGGGCGCGCGGCGCATTTGGCGTTGTGGCCCATAGGCAAGATGCCGCTGCTGGTGGACCAGGGCCGGCCGGTTCCCGAGACTAGCATCATCATCGAGCACCTGCAGCGCCATCACGCACAACCCGCTCGTACGCTCATCCCGGCGGACGCGGACGCCGCGCTGGAGGTGCGCTTGTGGGACCGTCTCTTCGACCTGTACGTGATGACACCGATGCAGACGTTCACCGCCGACCTCTTGCGCCCGGAAGGTCGCCGCGACGCCGACAGCGTGGCTGATGCGCGAGAGCGTCTGCTGTCGGCCTACGCGTTCATCGATCGCCACCTTGAAGGGCGACTCTGGGTGAGCGGCGATTCCTTCAGCATGGCCGACTGCGCCGCTGCGCCTGCCTTGTTCTATGCCGTGACCTACGTGCCGCTGCCGCCGCAGCATGTGCATCTGACTACCTACTTCGAAAGATTGATGGCTCATCCCTCGGTTGCGCGTGTCATCGACGAGGCGCGACCTTGGTTCAAGTTCTATCCTGGGCGCGCTGGCTTGTCTCGACGCTTCTTCGACCCGACGGACATCTGAGATGCGTGCGATCGCCGACCCGGCGCGCCTCGACCGCATGTTCTTTGCGCTGGCCGACGTTCACCGCCGCGGCATGCTTGACCGACTGAGCCGCGGGCCGGCATCGGTAACCGAATTGGCCGAGCCGCTAGGCATTGCGCTGCCCTCGGCAGTTAAGCATCTGGCTGTGCTCGAGCAAGGTGGTTTCGTCGCCTCGCAGAAGCTGGGCCGCGTGCGCACCTACACGGCGCAGCCCAAGGCGCTGGATGAGATGGAAGCCTGGGTTACCAGGCGCAAGACGCTGCTCAACGCACAGTTCGACCGGCTCGACGCTTATCTGGCCGAGCAGCAAGGCAAGGCCACACGATGAAGCACACACCGAGTACGCACACCAACTTTGTCATCGAGCGCGCCTTCGCCGCCACGCCGCAGGCAGTCTTCCAAGCCTGGGCCGACCCGCAGGCCAAGCGCCGTTGGTCCGACTGCCATGCCGAGCACACAATCGAGTACCGTCTTGACTTCCGTCCGCTCGGGCATGAGACGCACCAGGTCGTCTACCCCGACGGGCGTGTCCAGCAGATCGAGAAGGTGTTCTTCGACATCGTCGATGCGCGGCGCATCGTGTTTACTTATGACATCAGGATCGACGCCCGCCGGTTGTCGGTCTCTCTGGTCACGGTCGAGTTCTTCGCCAGTCGGCGTGGCACACGCATGGTCTATACCGAACAGCTTGCCTACCTGGACGGGCATGAGGACCGCGCCCAGCGCATGCGCGGAACGGAAGAAAGCTTTGATCGGCTCGGGTTGGACTTGTCGCGTCAGTAGAAGCTCCGCGACCCACGACCCATGCCAATGCGCTTGGCCGTGGAGCGGACGGTCACAAATACCCGCTCCTGGCCGTCTGTGGTCCTTCAATGCAGCCTCAGCGGGCGCCGACCACACTCGGCCGCAGGCGGCGTACCGAAATCGCGGATCGGTCGGTCGCTA
>DAOLLE010000434.1:0-3125 GCA_035331205.1 Burkholderiaceae bacterium | reverse complement strand
CCTACTTCCAGATGATCCACAGCACCTGGGGCCAGCGCCTGCGCGAGGTGTTCGACGGCATCGACGACCCGCGTTGGGACGGCGGCGACGCCACGCACCCGCTGATCGAGCGCTCCGAACGCTTCGAGACGCTCAAGAAGATCGCCTCGCCGGGCGACCGGGTGGTCTGACCCGCTCGGGCCGGCCCGCGCCTTGGGGTGCGGTGTCGCCACCTCGACAGGCGGCGGACAGCGCCGCCACCTAAGCTCGGTGGCCCGGTCCCCGTCCGACCGGGGCAAACCGGTCCCGAGCGCCTGCGATGTCCCAGCCCACCCTCGTCTTCAGCCACGCCAACGGCTTTCCGGCCGGCACCTACCGACTGCTCTTCGAGCAGTGGCGCGCCGCCGGCTGGCGCGTCGAGGCGGTAGAGAAGTTCGGCCACGACCCGCGCTGGCCGGTCAGCAGCAACTGGCCCAAGCTGCGTGAGGAGCTGGCCCACTTCATCGACGGTCTGAAGCTGGACGCCGCGCCGGTGCTGGTGGGCCATTCGCTGGGCGGTTTCCTCAGCCTTCTGACCGCCAGTCACCGGCCGGACTTGGCACGCGCCATCGTGCTGCTGGACTCGCCGCTGATCACCGGCTGGCGGGCCCAGGGGCTGCGCTTTGCCAAGGCGAACCCACTGCTGATGCGGCGCTTTTCCCCGGGCCGAGTCGCCGAGCGCCGCCGCCAGCACTGGCCGTCGCTGCAGGACTGCCGCGCGCACTACGCCGCCAAGGCGGTGTTCGCCGCTTGGGATGCCCGCGTGCTGGACGACTACGTGGCCGCTGGCACCGAGCCTGATCCAGCCGACCCGCAGGGCGGCGTGCGCCTGGCTTTTGACCGAACGACCGAGAGCCACATCTACGACACCCTGCCGCACCACCTGGGCGAGGTGCTGAGGCTGCATCCGCTGCGCTGTCCGGTCGGTTTCATCGGTGGCAATCACTCGCGCGAGCTGCGCGCGGTGGGCCTGAAGGCGACCCTGCGCCTCACGCATGGGCGCGTGCGCATCCTGCAAGGCGGCCACCTCTTCCCGATGGAGCGGCCCGAAGTGGCGGCCGCCGAGGTGCTCGACCTGATCGGCGAGCTGCTGCGCTGACGCCGATCGCGCCGGCTGCCCATCCCGCAGGCGCGTGGGTCGTCGCGCCGGGTTCTCGTCCCAATGTGAATAAATCCGCGGGGATCGGCCCGAGCTGCCCCTGCGACCGGGTGCGGTGGCCATCGCCTTAAGACAAGGCTAATTCGCGGGCCCCACAATAGGAATGGTCTAATTTCCCATGCCACTCCCTTCGTTCAGGGTCTGGCGGCCGGGAAGAACCCATTCATACACTTCATTCGTTCGGTCGAGCAGGGACTGCGCATGTCAACGACGAGTTCGCCCACTTCCACGTCCACTGAGTCCCGTCGGGACCGCTTCGCCTGGGTCGATTTTTCCAAGGGCGTGTGCATCATCGCCGTCGTGGCGCTGTGGGTCACGCACGAGTTCGAGTACCGGCACATCGGCTTCCTGGCCGGACAGGCGACCTGGCTGGACCGCTTCGTCTGGTTCGCCGCGCCGTTTCGCATGCCGGACTTCTTCTTGATCTCCGGCCTGTTCCTCTCGCGCGTGATCGACCGGCCCTGGAAGAGCTACCTCGACACCAAGGTGGTCCACTACCTGTACTTCTTCCTGCTGTGGACCTGCATCATCGTGCCGGCCATGTGGCTGATCGGCCGTGACACGCCGCTGGACGCCGCCGACGCGCTGATGAAGTTCGGGGGGCGCCTGTTCGGTACGCCTTTCGCGATGCTGTGGTTCGTGATGTTCCTGTCGATCTACTTCATCGTCACGCGGCTGACGCGGCGGGTGCCGGTGTGGATCATGGCGCCGGTGGCGGCGCTGCTGATGCTCTTCCCCGCGCACACCGGGCAGTACCACATCGACCGCTTCGGCGTTTTCTTCGTCTACTTCTATGCCGGTGCGATGTTTGCGCGCCACTTCTTTGCGCTGGCGGATTGGGCGGCCAGCCATGTGCGGCTGTCGATCGCCGGGCTGCTGCTGTGGGCGGTGGTCAACAAGGCGGTCGTGATGGCGGGCTGGACGGGCTCGGGCACGCCTGGCCTGCTGGTGGCGGGCTTCACGGGCATCAGCGCGGTGATCGTGCTCAGCGCGATCACCAGCTCGCAGCGTTGGGCCGGCTGGATCACCTACCTCGGGCGCCACTCGATCTCGGTCTATCTGGGTTTCTTCGTGCCGATGGTGCTGATCGTCGAGGCGATGCTGGCCTCGCGCTGGGGCCACAACCTGAACATCGTCGGTGCGGCAGCGCTGGTGGGCAGCATCGCCACCGCGGTGGCCATCTACGAAGTGGCCAAGCGCATCGGCCTGGGCTTCTTGTACGAGCGGCCGACCTGGGCCCGTTTGGCGACGAAGCGCCTTGCCGCGCCGCTGCGCCAGCGCGTCGAGGCTGGCACCTTGCGCGAAGCCTGAGGCGCTTCGCGCGGTGGCGGGTCGAGCCGATCGGCCCCGTCATTGCCCGCAAGGCCGGCCCAGCGCCGGCCTTTGTCACGTTCGCCGCCTATAATTTTTGTTTACCAACACGGTCTTCCCGACCGCCGGCGCCCGAAGCGGGGTGGCCCGCTCCAAGGGAGGGCTGGCGCACATGACCAAGTTCGTATTTGTGACTGGCGGCGTGGTGTCCTCGCTCGGCAAGGGCATCGCCGCGGCTTCGCTGGCCGCGATCCTCGAATCGCGCGGCCTCAAGGTCACCCTCATCAAGCTCGACCCGTACCTGAACGTGGACCCGGGGACGATGTCGCCCTTCCAGCACGGCGAGGTCTTCGTCACCGACGACGGCGCGGAGACCGACCTCGACCTCGGCCACTACGAGCGCTTCATCACCACGCGGATGAAGCGCAGCAACAACTTCACCAGCGGCCAGATCTACAAGACGGTGCTGGAGAAGGAGCGCCGCGGCGACTACCTCGGCAAGACGGTGCAGGTGATTCCGCACGTCACCAACGAGATCCAGGAATTCGTCAAGCGCGGCGCCGGCCTGCTGCCCGACAGCAGCCAGGAGCCGGTGGACGTGGCGATCTGCGAGATCGGCGGCACCGTGGGCGACATC
>DAOLLE010000433.1:0-3155 GCA_035331205.1 Burkholderiaceae bacterium | reverse complement strand
CCCGGCTGCGGCAAGACGCTGGCCGCCGAAGTCATCGCGCATTCCCTGTCCATGCCGCTCGTCCTCGTTCGGCTGGACTCGGTCATCTCGTCGTTTCTGGGGGAGACGGCCGCCAATTTGCGCAAGGTGTTCGACTACGTCGCGACGCATCCCGTGGTCGCCTTGTTCGACGAATTCGACGCCTTGACCAAGGATCGTGGCGACAGCGCCGATCATGGTGAGCTCAAACGCTCCGTCAATGCCGTCTTGCAGATGATGGACGGTTATCGAGGTGAGAGCATCCTGATCGCTACTACCAACTACGAAACCCTATTGGACAAGGCGGTTTGGCGACGCTTCGATGAGGTCGTGCGCTTCGAGATGCCGAATCTGGAGCAGATCAAACGCCTGTTGGTGCTGAAACTCTCGGGTATCCGCCGCAACTTCGAGCCCGACAATGGCCAGGTGGCATCGCTGTTCAAAGGCATGTCGCACGCCGACATCGAGCGGGTTCTGCGGCGCGCGATCAAGGAGATGATTCTGTCGGGCCGGGAATTCCTGGAGAAGGGCCACCTCGATGCCGCACTGGCCCGCGAGTATCGCCACAAAAACTAAAGGGATGAAGGGGGAGACATGGCCTATGAGCACCTGCGTCTGGAGCGAGAAGAGCCCCTGAGAGATCGTCACCGACGGCAAGATAAACGCCCACGTTTCAAACCTGCTGATCCGAGAGCGCATGGCGCCGCGTTGGCCGGGCGGTTTGACCAAGCCCGGCAACGCGCGATGGCAGAAGACGTCGGCGGATTCGACGACCGCAGGCTGCTCAAGATCCGGTTGCGCGCGGGCGAGAAGAGCGTGCCCGCCTTCGATGCCATTCCGGGCGTGGAGATCGTCAGTCAGGAAGACGAATCCATCGTGCTGGCATTCGCCACCGATGACGGCCTGAGGGAGTTCGAAAGCCGGCTCGCCACCCTTGCACGTGATGGCGTCGTCACCCGCAAGGAGCTGTTCTACGTCATCGAAGACTTCGACCACTGGACACCCCAGGACCGGACCGGCGCGGCCTTGCTTGAGCAGGGATTTCCAGCCACGCCAACCTTCGCGCTCGATGTGGAGCTTTGGCCCCAGGAGCGACAAGACAAACGCCAGGGAATGGTGCGGGCCTTTCTCGACTGGTTGGGCGCACAAGGCATTGAGCGGCTCGACGACATCCAGCAACCCTCGCTCGTCATGGTCCGTGTGCGCTGCAACCGTACGCAGGCCGAGCAACTCTTGCACCATCGCGATGTGCGCACTGCCGACCTGCCGCCCCGCTTGAGCGTGGCCGTGCAACTGCTTCACACCGACATCAACCAGTTTCCTCCGATCGATCCCCCCTCTGACGATGCCCCGTCCATTGCCGTGCTGGACTCCGGCTTGACGCGTGGACATTCGCTGCTCGGCACAGCGGTCGGCGACGCGCAGGGCTACCTCGCACCGCATCGCAGTGCCGATGACACTGCTCCCCACTGGCACGGCACCTTCGTTGGCGGGCTGGCGTTGTACGGCGATGTCCAGCGCGTCATTCAGCAAGGGCAGTTCGTCCCGCAGCTTCGCCTGTTCTCCGGCAAGGTGTTCGAAGACGACGGAGAGGACCAAACCGAGTTCGTCGAAAAGGCGGTGGAAGAAGCCGTGCGCGACCTGCATGCGCAATACGACTGCCGGGTCTTCAACCTGAGCTATGGCGACCTGAACAAGGTCTACGACGGCCGTCATGTGCGCGGGCTCGCCTACACGCTGGATCGGCTGACGCGTGAGCTGGGGGTCCTGTTCGTGGTACCAGCGGGCAATTTGCTGTCATCCCAGTTGCCCGCCGATACACGCGCGAGTTACCCGGACTACCTGTTCGAAGGCCACGCCCGCCTGCTTGACCCCGCCACGTCGCTCAACGCCCTGACCGTTGGCGGCTTGAGCCTGAACGAGGCCACGCGCAATGCACAGCGCCATCCCGACACGATTGAAGACCACGTATTGGCACGGGCGGAGCAGCCGTTTCCATTGACTCGCAGCGGCCCTTCTGCCAGCGGCGCCATCAAGCCCGACGTGGTTGCGCATGCCGGCAACATCGCCTTGCGGCGCACTGGAGGTGGCACAGACCATGCCGGTCTGGGAGTGGTGTCGCTCAACGGCGGCTTTGCCTCGGGGCCGGCGTTCAAGGAGGACATCGGCACCAGCTACGCCGCACCCCAGGTCGCCCACCAAGCCGCACGGCTACTGGCCGAAGTGCCCGACGCCTCGCCCAGCCTGCTGCGCGCACTGATCGGCGCCCATGCACGCTGGCCGCAAGCCTGCGACGCGCTGTTGAACCCCGGCAACAATGCCGAAGGCCGCGACAGACTCCTGCGCCTCGTCGGGTACGGGCGCGTGGACGATACGGCGCTTTTCCGCGCGCTTGATCACACCGTCACCCTGCTGGCCGACGAGCGCATCGGCAACGACCAGCACCACTTCTTCGAACTGCCCCTGCCAGACAGCTTCTGGGCCGGTGGTCGCCGCACGCGTGAGGTAACCGTCGCGCTCGCCTACAGTCCCGCAGCACGCACCACGCGGCTGGACTACCGCAGAGCCAAACTTTGGTTTCATCTGGTAACGGCTGGCAGCCTGGATGAGGTCACCCAAGCCTACCGGCGCAATCGGGAAGAAGGCATGGGCGAGCGCGCCAATGGCCGCTGGCTACCCAACGACACGCGCAAGAACGGCACGCTGCAAGTCTCACGCTGGACCTTCAAACAGGCGCTGGCGAACGGTCACAAGGTGTTCGTCGTGGTGACGCGGCAAGACAGCGTATGGTCACAAGATGAACACCGTGCCGAGGATGAGCCCTACGCACTAACTGTGGTGCTGGCGGATCGGGAACAGGCCAACACCCAGCTCTACGCCCAGGTACAAGCAACGCTGCAAGCCCGTGCCCAGGCACGTGCGCGGGCGCGCGTGTAAAAACAGGAACACAGAATGAGCAAACAAAAGCTCGAACTCACCTGGATCGGCAAGGAGAAGCGGCCCCGGCTGGAGCCGCGCATCCTGCTTGAAGATCCCGAGAAGTCGTATCACGCCAAGCACCGGGTGACGGAGAACGACCTCTTCGACAACCGGCTGATCTTCGGCGACAACCTGCTGGCGCTGAAGGCGCTGGAGGC
>DAOLLE010000432.1:0-3156 GCA_035331205.1 Burkholderiaceae bacterium | reverse complement strand
AGCCTGCTGTTCTTCGGCGAGTCGCTGGGAGCATTGGCCTGGACCGGCATCGCCATCAGCGTTCTGGGACTGGTGGCGATGGCCCTCATGGCGCGCGGCAACGACGAGAGCAAGGCATTGCCCTGGACGCTGCTGGCCATGCTGGCCATGACGGGGCGACTGCGACGCAGCGCGGGCCGGTGGATGCCCAGGGCCCGACCAGGTGCCATGGCACTGCTGGTGGGCAGTCTGTGCGTCGGCCTGGCCTACGCCCTGGTCATCCACGCCATGCGCACGCTGCCAGCGGCCGAGGTGGTGGCCTACACCAACACCGGCATCGTGCTGGCGACCGTGATGTCGCTGCTCGTGTTCCGCGAGCGTATGCAGTGGCGGCAGCGGGCCGTGGCGGCCGGCGTGGTCTGTGCGGGGCTGGCCTGCATCGGGGTGGGGCGGGCGCTGTAGGGGCGAGGGTCCGCCTGCGCTGGCGCGGCCTTGGGTGCTGGTCAGGCCTCGTGCCGCCCCTGGTCAGCCTTGCGCCAGTCCCGAGGCGCCACACCGTAGCGCTGCTTGAAGGCCTTGGACAGCGCCGTGGCGCTGCCGTAGCCCACCGCATCGGCCACGGCCTTGAGCAGTCCGCCCGCGCGCAGCTCGGACATGGCCAGCGTCAATCGCCAGTCGGCGAGGTAGCCCGCCGGGGTGGCGCCGGTGGCCTGCTTGAAGGCCACGGCAAACGCGGTGCGCGACATGCCGGCCTGCGCTGCCATGCGCTCCAGCGACCAGGTCTCGGCAGGCGCCGCGTGCAGCGCAACGAGCAGCCTGGCCAGCCGCGGATCCGCCAACCCTGAAATGAGGCCGCTGCCGATGCCGGCCGCGCCCGGGTGGTCGATCAGCCAGCGCAGCAGCTGGATCAGCACGACCTCGAACAGGCGGTCGGCCAGCAGCCGCGAGCCGCAGCGCACGCGGTCGGTCTCGGCAAACAGCAGGTCCAGCGCCGGCTGCAGGCCATCGACCTGATCCAGGGGGACGAGCACCAGGGCCGGCAGCGCGGCCACCAGCGGGTTGTGCTCGGCACCATCGAAGTCGAGCGTCGCACAGGTGAAATCCGAACCGTCGCGCGGTGGGTTGTGGAAGGTGTGCGCCACCGGCCGGGGGTAGAGCATCAACGTCGGCTCGTGCACGACAACGCGGCGCTTGAGGCCTTGCGCCCGGCCGTGGGTCACGACCAGCTCGCCCCGCCGAAGCACGTGCAGGAAGGCGCGGCCCGGCTTCGCCTCGAAGGCCGTCGTGCCGCACAGCGCGCCGGCGTGGAACAGGTGGGCGCGGACGCGGAAGCGGTCCAGCAGGCCGGAGAGACGATCGATGGACGGTGGTGCCGCGCTACCGGCAGTCTTGAACGATGGATTGCTTTTTACGTACGCCACAGCACCCATGGTACAGGCTCTGTGGACACACTGGCTGCGTTGCGCAACGACATCCGGGTCCTGTACCCGTCCCATCCCAAGACACGAGGAGTTGTTCATGAAGATGCTGAAACTGCTGCTTGCGGCCACCTCGCTCGGTGTGGTCGCGGATGCCGGAGCGGCTCCGCCGCGCCGTGACGTGCCCGGCTATGCGCTGGGCCAGGCAACGCTGGCCCGGGCACCCTATTCGATGGCCGACCTCACGGCACTGCAGAAGTCGATGCTGTTCGGTGCCGACGACGTGGCCGCGTTGCGCCAGAGCAAGGCCATCCTGGCCGACCAGACCGAGGCCATCCTCGATGTCTGGTACGGCTTTGTGGCCTCGACTCCCGAACTGGTGGTGTTCTTCGGCGACACCCGCAGCGGCCAGCCCGACGCCAACTACCTGGGCGCCGTGCGCAAGCGATTTGCGCTGTGGATCCTGGACACTGCCGATGCCACCTACGACCAGGCTTGGCTCGACTGGCAGTACGAGATCGGCCTGCGCCACAATCGGTTGAAGAAGAACAAGACCGACGGCGCGCATGGCCCGGCCCAGGTGGACTTCCGCTACCTGCCGGCGCTGACCATCCCCATCACCACGACGCTCAAGCCCTTCCTGGCCAAGAAGGGCGCTTCGGTTGCGGACGTCGAGAGGATGCACGCAGCTTGGGTGAAGGCCGTGCTGATGCAGGCCATCCTGTGGAGCCACCCGTACATCAAGGATGGGGAGTTCTGATGCCGTCGCCTGCGACGCCGCGGCGTGCGGGCACCGAGTCGCCAGCCGGGCAGTCCACTGGGCTGCCCGGCTGGCAGATCTCGCACTGGTTCAACACCACGACGCGCATCGATCTGGACGACCTTCGGGGGCGCGTTGTGCTGATCCATGCGTTCCAGATGCTGTGCCCGGCGTGCGTGGCGCACGGCCTGCCCCAGGCGCTGCGTGTGCATGAGGTGTTTCAGGGCGAGGCCGTGACGGTCATTGGGCTGCACACGGTGTTCGAGCATCGCGAGGTGATGGGGTCACCGGCCTTGCAGGCCTTCATCCACGAGTACCGATTGCCATTCCCGATTGGCATCGACCAGGCAGACGAGACTGGACCGCTGCCTGTGACCATGTCGCAGTGGGGTCTGCGTGGCACGCCGAGTGTCGTGCTGCTCGATCGGCAGGGCCGCGCGAGACTGCACCGCTTTGGGGTTGTCGACGATCTGGTGCTGGGCGCAGCGATCGGGCAGTTGCTGGCCGAAAGTCCGGCGGTCGCTGCCTCGGTGCTCCCAGATCGCGTCGGAACTGGCAAGGCACGGCCAGCATGCGACGGCGAGGGCTGTGTGTCGCAGTAACGCCAACACTCACGTCGACGGCCTGTCCCTCGGAAGGTGGAATTGCCGCCGCCAAGTGCCTTCGTACGAGCTTGCAGCCCGCCGTGCGGTGCACGTAGTACCCGCAATCCTCCAGAGTTGACATAAACATTAAAGTCGCTCATCCGGCCTGTTTGCGACCACTGCGCTGCGGTGGCGCAAGGTGGCGGCTGCGTCCTTGGGCCGCTCTGGCCAAAGACCTCAACGCCCATGCTGTCGTTGGCCACGCCGCCTCCCTGGCGGACGCCGAATCGTAGAGCCACGAGTTCCGTTGCCGGCTTGGACGGCTGGCGATCCGAGTCGGCGTTGTTACTGAATCCCGCCCCCGCCGCGCGTGGCCGTTGCGGGCGGCGAGGTGCGGGAAGACCGGGCTCCGGTG
>DAOLLE010000431.1:0-3161 GCA_035331205.1 Burkholderiaceae bacterium | reverse complement strand
CCCCCCGGCAGCGCGCGTTCGGCGCCCGCCGCGCCGCCCGCCGAAGCGCCGACGAGGGCCTCGACCTCGTGGCCGGCCTGGCCCTGACCGACCGAGTGCCAGACCGGCCAGTTGAAGCGCGCGTAGACATGGAACTGCCGGCCGTTGGGCATCACCACCTGCACCGGCGTGGCCAGCGGCGATCGGAAGCGGTCGACCAGCGCAGCCACCGTGGTTCCCAGCAGCGACGCCAGCGTGTGCATGCGCAGCGCCGCGCCCGACAGGCCGAGCTGCTCCAGCGCGCCGCGGTTGGCACCGACGAACTTGCCATCCTGGCTGACCGCCAGAATGCCCTCCATCAGCGTGCCGATGAACTCGACCCGGCTGTGGAAGTGCAGCCTCATCACGTCGCGGTAGTCCTCGGTCAGCCAGTGGTTCTCGATCATCCGGGCCGACATCTTCACCAGCCCCATCGTGTGCTGGTGGTAGCCGTGGTGATCGCCGCTGACGTCGAGCACGCCCAGGATGTTGCCGCGCGGGTCCAGGATCGGCGCGGCCGAGCAGGTCAGGAAGTGGTTGGCGTGCAGGAAGTGCTCGTCGGCGTGCACCAGCGTGGGCGTCTCCTCGATCAGCGCGGTGCCCACCGCGTTGGTGCCCTTGGATTGCTCGGACCAGTTCACGCCCGGCTGCAGCGCGACCTTGTTGGCCCGGGCGATGAAGTCGTTGTCACCGATCGAATGCAGGATCGTGCCGGTCGCATCGGTCAGCACCACCATGCTCTGCGTGTTGACGATCTGCTCGTGCAGCATTTCCATCACCGGCGCAGCGTGGTTGTACAGGCGCTGATTGCGCTCGCGCACCACGCTCAGGTCGGAGCGACCGATCGGCGAGAAGTCCGGCCGCTCGATGCGCGACAGCCCGAGCGCCTGGCAGCGCTCGTGCGATTCCTCGATCTTGGCCACATGCTGCCCGCCCAGGGGCAGCGCCGAGGCGATCGGCCGGCGCACATCGTCCCCGCCACCCTGGCGCTGGCGCAACCCAGACCCCATGGGGGAAAAAACTCCGGACATCGTCTTGTCTCCTTCACGACCGCCTGACGCGGTCCTGCCAGCTCCGCCCGCCTGCGCCACCGCACCGTCAGGCAGCGGTTGTGGCATGAGTGGGCAATTGTGTCTCGAACGAACAGTCGGCGGGCCGGTACATGTCCCAATGAACCGCGCCAACTTCAGACCGACGCGCCAAGGTGCAGCACTGTCCCCGGAGTGACCCGCAAACCTGGGTGAGCACTCCGGCACATTCCGACTGTGGCACGCTGATTGCAGTTTCAGTGCCAGCCCCACAACCCTTCCCCACCCGGAGTGCATTGAAATGAACAAAGGAGACTTCTGGCGCGCCCTTGCCCTGGTCGCTGCCTGCGCCACCGTCGGCAACCTGGCCAGCGCCCACGGCGACGTGACGCCCCAGGCCGTCGACACCCACGAGCTGCCACAACTCGGGGCCGACTGGCGCGCGGAGAACCCCTATCGCAAGAACCCGATCGCCGAACGCATCGGCAGCTCGGCCTACAACCAGAATTGCGCGCGCTGCCACGGCCTGGAAGCGGTCTCCGGCGGCATCGCCCCCGACCTGCGCAAGCTCGACGGCGACTGCGCCAGCCTGAAGGACGAGAAGAAGAAGGCCGCCTGCGTCAAGGAAATCGACGAGTACTTCCTGACCAGCGTGCGCCGCGGCAAGGTGCGCAACGGCGCGGTGTACATGCCGCCCTTCGAAGGCATGCTGAACCAGGAAGCCTTCTGGGCCATCAAGGCCTACCTCGAGACCCGCCGCGAGAAGCCCCTCTGACCGCGGGGCCTGCCGGGGTCATGGATAGTCCGCGGCCTGCTTCGCTGCGCTTGGCCACCCGGCCGGCGCCGAGACGACCGGCCGTCGAACTGCTGGTCACCCCGGATGGGGCGTCACGACCTGGCGCCACCGAACCGACACACTGCTCCAACCTGGTACAAGTCGCGTGACACCTCCGACCCGCCATCCGACGCGCCGCACCTTGCTCACCCAGGCTCTTGCCCTGGGCGGCCTGGGTGGACTCGCCGGCGCTCCGCTGCCCGCCCTGGCCGACGAATCCGCGCTCGACAAGATCAAGCGGCTGGGCCGCCTGACGGTGGGCGTCTACCACGACCTGCCTCCCTTCCACGACAAGGGCAAGGGCATCGAGGTCGAGCTGGCCAATGCACTGGCACGCCAGCTGGGCGTACAGGCGTCGCTGCTGCCGTTCACGGCCGGCGAGAACATGGACGACGACCTGCGCAACATGGTCTGGCGCGGTCACTACCTGGGCTGGGGCCCCGCCGATGTGCTGCTGCACGTGCCGGTGGACCGGCCGCTGATGGCCTCGAACCCCCGCGTGTCGATCTTCGCGCCTTACTGGCGCGAGCGCGTCGTGATCGCCCGCAACGTGGCCAAGCTGCCGACGCTCGACAGCCTCGATCCGCTGGTCGGTCAACCGGTGGCAGTGCCCGGCCTGTCGTTGGCCGGCTGGCTGCTGATCGGCGCGGAGGGGGGCAAGCTGCGCGACCACCTGGTCACCAAGGTCGACAACGGCGTCAGCGCCGCCAAGCTGCTGCAAGAAGGCCAGGTGATCGCCGCGGCCGGCCTGCGCTCCGAGCTGGAGTCGGCGCTGCAGGGCGATGCGCGCTTCGAGATCGGACCTCTGCCGGTGCCCCGTGCGCCGCGCGACGGCTGGGCCGTGGGCATGGCGGTGCGCAAGGAGTCCACCGACCTCGCCGCTGCGCTGCTCAAGGCCGTCGAGACCCTGGGCGACAGCGGCGAATTGCAGCGGCTGTTCGCCACCGGCGGCCTGCGCTGGCAGCGCGTCTGAGGCCCGCCCGCCGGGCTCGGCACATCGACCTGTCACCTCCCCGGGCGGCCACGGACTGGCCGCCGGCTGCGGCACTTACGCACAGTTCGCGAATCGGGCTATAATCTGCGTTTTGCTGGCAAGAATGCCCGTTCGAGTTGGCGCACTTGCGGATAACCGGAATCCCGCGCCGGCCATCGAGGGCTCAACGAAGGATCCTTCTGTTCATGACGACCATCCGAGTCAAGGAAAACGAACCGTTCGACGTGGCGATGCGCCGCTTCAAGCGCACCATCGAAAAGCTGGGCCTGCTGACCGAGCTGCGTGC
>DAOLLE010000430.1:0-3162 GCA_035331205.1 Burkholderiaceae bacterium | reverse complement strand
CCTTCGCGCGCAACATGCCAAAACTCGGAGGGGGGGGCTTAAGCATGGCAAGGCCACGCAAGCCGACCGCCCTGAAGCTGGTCACCGGAACCCAGCGTGCGGACCGCGCGAATGGTGCCGAGCCCGAGCCACTGCTCGTCACTGCAGAGCAAGCATCGACGCCGCCCGCGCATCTGCACGAGCGCTCTGCCGCCGTGTGGCGCGAGATTGCCCCGATGCTGCGCAGCATCCAGCTGCTCACCGTCGCCGACCTGATTGAGCTGGAGATGCTCTGCGACGCCGTGGCCGACTACCGATACACCCGGGCGGCCCGCGGTGACGACTACGTCGCCCACTCGCCAAAGACCGGGTCGCCCATGGTTGACCCATGGCACATCGTCCAGCAGATGGCCGGCAAGCGCGTCGATGAGCTGGGCAGCAAGTTTGGGCTCAACCCGCAGGCGCGCAGCCGCCTGATGATCAACCCCCAGGGCGACCTGTTCGGCTCGCAGGCTGGCCAGCCTGAGCAGGCTGCCTCTGGCCCGGGCCGCTTCTTCAAGTGACCTTCGCCACTGCCACCAAGCCAGCCCGCAAGCGCGCGACCCGTCGCCGCACCAAGGCGCCGGCTGACCGCGTCACGGCCTACGCCCGCGCGGTGCTGGACGGCGAGATCATCGCTGGCCCGCACGTGCGCGACGCCTGCAGGCGCCATCTGCGTGACCTGGCAGATGGTGCTGAGCGTGGCCTGCAGTTCTCCCTGGCCCACGCAGACCACGCCATCGCGTTCTTTGAGGAGGTGCTGCGCCTCAACGGCGGCGAGTTTGAGGGCATCCCGTTCGCGCTGCAGGGCTGGCAGTCCTTCGTCGTCGGCAGCCTGTTCGGCTGGATGCGCTGGGACGAGCTCCGCGGCGACTGGCTGCGGCGCTTTCGCGTGGCGTACGTCGAGACGGGCAAGGGCTCCGGCAAGTCTCCCCTGGCGGCCGGTGTCGGCATGTTCGGCTTGACCGCCGACGGCGAGGCCGGCGCCGAGGTTTACGCCGCGGCCACCAAACGGGATCAGGCGATGATCCTGTTCCGCGATGCCGTTGCCATGTACCGCCACAGCCCTGAGCTGCAGTCCCGCCTCAAGCCGTCCGGCGTCGGCGACGCGGTCTGGAACCTGTCCTACCTGGCCACGTCCAGCTTCTTCCGCGCGATCTCGGCGGAGTCAGGCCAGTCCGGCCCGCGCCCCCACATCGCACTGATCGATGAGGTGCACGAGCATCGCACCAATGAGGTTGTCGAGATGATGCGCGCCGGCACCAAGAGCCGGCGCCAGGCGCTGATCTTCATGATCACCAACAGCGGCAGCGGAACCACGGGCCCTTGCGCGGCCTACCACGAGTACGCTGCCCAGGTCTGCTCCGGCAGCCGCGTCGATGATTCCTTCTTCGGCTACGTCTGCGCCATCGATGATGGCGACGACCCGCTGACTGATGAGGCCTGCTGGCCCAAGGCGAATCCGTCGCTCCAGTTCGCGAACTTGCCTGGCCTGCAGTACCTGCGCGAGCAGGTCACCGAGGCCCGGGGCATGCCGGCGAAGGAGGCGATCGTGCGCCGCCTCAACTTCTGCCAGTGGACGGCCGCTGCCAGCCCGTGGTTGTCCGCCGCCGTCTGGGACCCGTGCCGCCTCGACTACACCGCCGACGACCTGCGCGGCCGGCGCGCCTACGCGGCGCTGGACCTGTCCAGCACCACCGACCTGACCGGCCTCGTGTTGCTGGTCGAGCCGCAGGACGATGGCGAGCCCTGGCGCATGCTGCCCTGGTGCTGGCTGCCCGAGGATGGCATGCGCGAGCGCTGCGACCGCGACCGCGTGGACTACGCCAGCTGGGTTCGTTCCGGCTACATCGAGACCACCCCAGGCCGCGCCATCTCCAAGCGCCACGTGCTGCAGCGCCTGGTGCAGATATTCGACGGCTTCGAGATCGTCTCCCTGGCCTACGACCGCTGGCGCATGGCCGACCTGATCCAGCTGGCGGCTGAAGAGGGCGCTGACCTGCCGCCCATGATCGACTTCGGCCAGGGGTTCAAGGACATGGCCCCGGCCATCGACTCTTTCGAGGCCGGGGTGCTCAACCGCACCATTGCCCACAACGGCCACCCAGTGCTGACGATGTGCGCGGCCAACGCCGTGGCCACGTCCGACCCGGCTGGCAACCGCAAGCTGGACAAGGCCAAGGCCACCGGCCGCATCGACCTGATGGTGGCTGCGGTGATGGCGGCGGGGGTGCAGGCGCAGCAATCACCTGACACCGAAAAATCCTGGTGGGAGACCGCTGATGCGTAAGTTCGGCCCCATCACTCTTGGCTGGCCCAGCTGGGGGCGCAAGTCCGGCGGCTCCGAGGACTACATCTCTGCGTACCTGCGCCTGCTGGCCGGTGCGGGGCGGCAGAGCAAAGCCGGTACCGTCGTCACCATCGACAGCGCCTTGCGCTGCTCCGCCTACCTGGCCTGCGTGCGTGTGATCGCCCAGGGCATCGCACAGGTGCCGTGGCAGATCTACCGCAAGTCCTCCGGACGGCGTGAGGTGCAGTCGGACCACCCGCTGTACTACCTGCTGCACACACAGGCCAACCCCTGGCAAACCAGCTACGAGTTCCGCGAAACGCTGGGCGTGCACCTGACGATGTGCGGCAAGGCCTACGTGTGGCGCACCCAGGTGCGCGGGCAGGATGTGGAGCTGATCCCGTTGCCGCCCAACCGTGTGGAGGCCAAGCGCCTGGCCGGTGGGGAGATGACCTACGTCTACACCAGCGACGACGGCCAGCGCCTGCCATTGACGCAGGATGACGTGTGGCACATCCGCGGCATGGGGTTCGACGGCGTCAACGGCCTGGACGGGCTGGACCTGGCGCGCGAGGTGCTGGGCCTGGCCATTGCCACAGAGGAGGAGCATGCCGCACGGTTCCGAAACGGCATCCAGCCCTCTGGCACGTACTCGCTGGACGGCACGCTGACGGGCAAGCAGCTGACCGATCTGCAGCAGGCCATCAAGCTGCAGGTGAGCGGCGCCAATGCCGGCCTGCCGCTCATCCTGGACCGCAACGCCAAATGGATGAGCCTGGCCATGTCTGGCGTGGACGCGCAGCACCTGGAGACGCGCCGCTTCCAGGTGGAAGAGGTGTGTCGGTCGGTCGGGG
>DAOLLE010000429.1:0-3226 GCA_035331205.1 Burkholderiaceae bacterium | reverse complement strand
GTGCCGAAACCGCGCCACTGGCCGCGCTGGCGCTGATCGCCGCCGGCCGCTGACGCGGCCCGACGCAGGCTCGCCGCCCCCCCCGCAGGGCACGCCCGGCCCGAAAAGCGAAATTCGCACGCAATCGCCGCGCCTCACAGCCGATGCATTCGGTCATGCAAAAAACGCATGTAACCCCTCTGTGATCCGTTCGGGCCGGCTCCTACACTGATCGACGGCATCTCGAAAGCGCTCGTCTTCCCTCTGATTCGTGCGCTTCCGAGATGCCTTTTTCAACTTAGGAGCCGTTCGAATGACCGTCAAAGCCCCGGATTACGTCAAGAACTCCAAACTGATCGCCTGGGTGGCCGAAATGGCCGCGCTGACTCAGCCCGCCGCGATCCACTGGTGCGACGGCTCGCAAGACGAATACGACCGCCTGTGCCAGCTGCTGGTCGACGCCGGCAGCTTCAAGACCCTGGCCAAGCGCCCGGGCAGCTACCTCGCGGTGACCGACCCGTCCGACGTCGCGCGCGTCGAGGACCGCACCTACATCTGCTCGCAGAAGAAGGAAGACGCCGGCCCGACCAACAACTGGATGGCCCCCACCGAGATGCGCGCGCTGCTGCAGACCGGTGAGAAGGCGCTGTTCCGCGGCTGCATGAAGGGCCGCACGATGTACGTGATCCCCTTCAGCATGGGCCCGCTGGGCTCGCCGATCGCCCACATCGGCGTCGAGCTGTCGGACTCGGCCTACGTGGCCGTGAACATGAAGCTGATGACCCGCATGGGCAAGGCCGTCTACGACGTGCTGGGCAACGACGGTGACTTCGTGCCCTGCGTGCACACCGTGGGCGCTCCCCTGGCCGACGGCCAGAAGGACACGACCACCTGGCCGTGCAACCCGACCACCAAGTACATCGTCCACTACCCCGAGACGCAGGAGATCTGGTCCTACGGCTCCGGCTACGGCGGCAACGCGCTGCTGGGCAAGAAGTGCTTCGCGCTGCGCATCGCCTCGACGATGGGCCGCCAGCAGGGCTGGCTGGCCGAGCACATGCTGATCCTGGGCGTCACCAACCCGCACGGCAAGAAGTTCCACGTCGCCGCCGCGTTCCCCAGCGCCTGCGGCAAGACCAACTTCGCGATGCTGATCCCGCCGGCGGCCATGGGCGGCTGGAAGGTCACCACCATCGGCGACGACATCGCCTGGATCAAGCCGGGCAAGGACGGCCGCCTGTACGCGATCAACCCGGAAGCCGGCTACTTCGGCGTCGCCCCGGGCACGAACTTCAAGACGAACCCGAACTGCATGGATTCGCTGAAGGAAAACGTGATCTTCACCAACGTCGCGCTGACCGATGACGGCGACGTGTGGTGGGAAGGCATGGACGGCGAGCCGCCGGCGCACGCCATCGACTGGCAGGGCAAGGACTGGACCCCGGCCATCGCCAAGGAAACCGGCGCCAAGGCCGCTCACCCGAACGCCCGCTTCACCGTCGGCGCGACCAACAACCCGGCGCTGGACGCGGCCTGGGACGATGCCGCCGGCGTGGCGATCGACGCCTTCATCTTCGGTGGCCGCCGCTCGACCACCGTGCCGCTGGTGACCGAGGCGCGCAGCTGGACCGAAGGCGTCTACATGGCCGCCACGATGGGCTCGGAAACCACCGCCGCCGCCTTCGGCGCGCAGGGCGTGGTGCGCCGCGACCCCTTCGCGATGCTGCCCTTCTGCGGCTACAACATGGCCGACTACTTCCAGCACTGGCTGGACGTGGGCAACAAGCTCCAGGGCGAAGGCGCCAAGCTGCCGAAGATCTTCTGCGTCAACTGGTTCCGCAAGGGCGAAGACGGCAAGTTCGTCTGGCCGGGCTACGGCGACAACGCCCGCGTCCTGAAGTGGATGGTCGAGCGCGTCGAAGGCACCGGCCAGGGCGAAGGCCACTTCTTCGGCGTCAGCCCGCGCTACGAGGACCTGGACTGGAACGGCCTGGACTTCAGCAAGGAGCAGTTCGCCAGCATCATCGGCGCCGATCCGGCCGCCTGGAAGGCCGAGCTGAAGCTGCACGACGAGCTGTTCACCCAGCTGGCCTACCACCTGCCGGCCGAGCTGACCGCCACGAAACAGAAGCTGGAAGCCGAACTGGCCGCCTGATCAGAGGCCGCCGCTCAGCAAAAAGCCCGCGTCAGCGGGCTTTTTCATGTCTGCAGCGTGGATCGAACGAGGGATCGCTGGTTGATCCGCCGTGACGGCGTCACGCCAGGTCGCGCAACGCAGCGGCACGCAGGTCGGCGGCGTAGGACGGCTGCGTCTTCTCGATCCGACCGGCATAGGCCAGCAGCTCCTCGGGGCTGGAGGGCTCGAATTCGCGCGGCTCGAGCGAACGGGCGATACCGGACCAGACGGCCAGACCCGCCGAACCGACCGCATGCAAGGTCCGGAAGACAGCGCGCTGCAGGCGGATGGTGAGCGCGACGGAAGCGGGCGAACGGTAGCTGCCCGAGGGAAGGGAAAGTGTGCTCATGGCGACGACTCCTAAGTGTTTACCCTGATTTTGATTCTAGGGTTAACCCTGATTACAGCGCCGCATCAACTTTCAATCCACACCGGCAACCGGGATGTTGCAGCGCAACATCTCACGGATTCGGCCCCCCGCCGCGCCCCCCATCCCGACCACTGGACCGTCACCGCCCGCCGAGCTGGGCCCAGAGGTAGCTGTACTCCAGCGCCATCAGGTGGGCACGCTGGGCGTTGTCGGCTGCACCGCCGTGCCCGCCCTCCGTGTTCTCGTAATAGAGCACCGGATGCCCCAGTTCGCGCAGGCGCGCGACCATCTTGCGGGCGTGCGCGGGGTGGACCCGGTCGTCGCGGGTCGAGGTGGTGAAGAGCACCCGCGGGTAGCCGGCACCCGGGCGCAGTTGGTGGTAGGGGCTGTAGCGGCCGATCCAGGCCCAGTCCTCGGCCTGGTCCGGGTCGCCGTACTCGGCCATCCACGAGGCGCCCGCCAGCAGCCGGTGGTAGCGCCGCATGTCCAGCAGCGGCACCTGGCAGACGACGGCGGCAAAGAGCTCGGGGCGCTGCACCATCACTGCGCCCATCAGCAGCCCGCCGTTGCTGCCGCCCTGGATGCCCAGGTGCCGCGGCTGCGTGATGCCGCACGCGACCAGGTCCTCGGCGACGGCGGCGAAGTCGTCGTAGCTGCGCTGCTTGTGCTCGAGGATCGCCGCCTGGTGCCAGGCCGGGCCG